>CADCPJ010000078.1 GCA_902803245.1 uncultured Lachnospiraceae bacterium
CCGACGAGGAGGCCTGAAGCTGCAAGGGTTATTCCGGCGAGGAGGCCTGAAGCCGCACAGCTTATCCCAACGAGGAGATTTGAGCTGCAAGGCCGCATTCCGCAAGTGAGCACACTTAGTTTATATAACAATCGCTAATTTAGAGGAGATATAAAAAATGGCAATTACAGCTGCAATGGTTAAGGAACTCCGCGAGCAGAGCGGCGCCGGCATGATGGACTGCAAGAAGGCTCTGACAGCGACTGACGGCGATATGGAGAAGGCGATCGACTATCTCCGTGAGAACGGCATGATGAAGGCCGCCAAGAAGGCGGACCGCATCGCGGCAGAAGGCCTCTGCGAAGGTCTTGTGAGCGCGGACTGCAAGAAGGCCGTTGTCGTCGAAGTCAATTCCGAGACCGACTTTGTCGCGAAGAATGACCTCTTCAAGGGCTTTGTACATCAGGTCGCCGAGCAGGCCATGGACACCAAGGCCGCTGATCTCGATGCTTTCATGGCTGAGCCCTGGAAGTTCGAGGCGGGCAAGACCGTGAGCGACGCCCTCGTCGCCGAGATCGCCGTCATCAGCGAGAACCTGAAGATCCGCCGCTTCGCCCAGATGAGCGAAGAGAACGGCTTCATCACGGCTTACACTCACGCCGGCGGCAAGATCGTCGTCCTCGTGGATGTCGAGACCGATGTCGTAAATGATGCGATCGTCGAGATGGCGAAGAACGTCGCTATGCAGGCCGCAGCTATGAGACCGAAGTACAACACGCGCGCCGAGGTCGACCAGGAGTATATCGAGAAGGAGAAGGAAGTCCTCCTCGCTGCAGCGAAGAACGAGAAGCCCAATGCCAATGAGAAGATCTGGAACGGCATGGTCATGGGCCGCATCAACAAAGAGCTCGCTGACATCTGCCTGCAGGATCAGGTCTATGTCAAGGCCGAGGACGGCAAGCAGACAGTCGGCAAGTATATCGCCGAGGTCGGCAAGGCCAACGGTGCCAAGGTGAATGTCAAGGCGTTCATCCGCTTTGAGACCGGCGAAGGCATCGAAAAGAAGGTCGAGAATTTCGCTGAGGAAGTGGCAGCGCAGAGGCGTTGACATCGGTTTAATGCTTAGAAGTTTTACTTACATACGATTCAACAGCGCAAGTGACGGGCCGTCTGTCTTCTGACGGCCTGTTTTTGTTTGCTTTTTTGAGCTGCATCTCTATTCCTCTAAAGACAGCGGCTGCGGGCAGAGTCGGGGGGACTGATATCTGAGGGAAGCATATAGACGAACGGACAGAATACAGAATACAAAAGACTACAGCCTCAGATTAAGCCTAAAACAGTCAAAGAAGTATTGAGAGATGACAACGTTTTGCTTAACTGGAGTAAGGAACGCAGCATAAAGGATGTATCCTGCTTCGCAAAACTGACAGACTGAAATAGAAAGGGTTATAAAAATGGGTCACAATCCGGATATCTATCTGCTTTATGAATACATGGAGAAGGTGCCCTTCACCGTCAGAATGAAGGTTCTCCTTGATGCGCCTGTTGAAGCGGCTCTGCTTAAGGAAGCGGCGCAGGAAGCGATCGGGAGATTTCCGTATTTCAGCGTCAAAGTCGGGCTGGACGCGGGACAGAACTACACTTTGGAGCACAACGACAAGCCTGTCGCTGTGCTGCCGGAAAAGGACGAACGCCTCACGCTGGGAAGCGATGCAGTGAACGGTCACCTGATCGCGATCACCTATCGGGACAGCTGCATCTGGTTTAACTATTCCCACACCTTCTGCGGTGCGACGGGCGGCCTGTTCTGGGTGAAGGCGACACTGTATCAGTATATGCTCAAAAAGTACGGGACGCTTGCAGCGCCGAAGGACATAAAACTGCCGGGTACTCCCGTGACGGAAGGAGAACTGTTTTTCCCCGATGCCGACAAGCTGCCTGATGACGAACCTATCTACAGCTATGACGGCGGCGATTCCAACCTGGCGCTGGGCAGAATGCTGAAATTTCTTTTCAATCCCTTCGCCAAGGATAACTACTACTATCAGTTCGAGATCCCGGAAAAGGATTTCATGGAATACGCGTCCAGAATCGACGGAAGTCCAAACACGATCCTGACGGCGATGATGTTCAAGGTATGCTCCCGTCTCTTCAAGGAGAAGAAGAACACTTTCATAGCGGGGAGAATCGCAGCGGATTATCGCAATGATATCGGCGCGAATGAGTCCTACCGCGATTTCGTCCGGTTTATCCATATCAAGTATGAGTGGAACATGAAGGACGAATCGATTGAGAAGCTCAATATGCGCGCGCGAGGCGCAGTAATCCGGCAGAACCAGAAGGAACTGGGCTACGTAAGGTTTAAAAAAAGCATCAGGGATCACAAGGGTATCGATGAGCAGCCGAATCTGAAGGAAAAAAAGAAGTATGCTTCCATACACAGCACTTTCCGAAGCGACCCGCGGGACAATTACACCATCAGCTATGTCGGACAGACGGACTGGGGCGGGATGGAAGAGCATATCAAGGGCTTCTATACCATCACTGACGGAGACCTGATGCTGGAAGTGAATGCCATAAATAACAAATTCTGTATCACTTTCCAGCTCATCAACAAGGACCCCAAGCCTCTGGAACTGTTCTGCAAGGTGCTGGAGGAGGAGGGAGTTCCCTACAGCGTCTCGGAGCGCTATACCCGCTATATGCCGAAAATCAAGCTGCCGTAAGGGTCTGCCCGCAATGAGAGAGATTCCGTGTTCCACTGCTTGGAACCGCATCCTTTCCAATCCGGTGAAGCAAGTGGAAACAAAGAACCTGCCGCATGAACGTGCGCCAGGTTTTTACCTATTGACTATCCGCTGCTTTTGAGAACCGGTACTGATTCCTGCTGATTCTTCCTTTCTTTGCGCTAACGAAAAGGGAAATGAAAAAAATAAAAGAAACAGAATGCATTTGTAGTATAATGGGTAGATCAGGGCGGTCCGGAATCATCCCGGTTTATAGAGTAAACGCTGAAAGATTCATATTCAAGGAGGAATAGAAGATGGCAAAGTATGAGGACCTGTTTGTGCATCTCCAGAACGGAAATGACGTGAGAGGAGCGGCGATCGAGACAAAGAGCGAGAAGAAGACACTGTCTCCGGGACTTGTCAGCTTCATCGCCAGGGCATTTACGGATTTCCTGGCTGAAAAGCTCGGGAAGGACAAGAGCGAACTTCGAATCGGCGTCGGCCACGACAGCCGCATCACAGCTCCGGAGCTCATGGAGGGCTGCTTCATGGGACTTGGCGAGACGACGGTGTACAACTGCGACCTCATTTCCACGCCTGCGATGTTCCAGTCCACGGTTCTTGCGGGGAGCGGCTTTGACGGCGCAATCATGCTCACGGCGAGCCATCTTCCGTTCAACCGGAACGGCATGAAGTTCTTCACGAAGGACGGCGGAATTGAGAAAGGGGAGCTGACCGGGATACTGAAAGATGCGGTGAGACTCGCCGATCTCTACGGAGACCCGAGCGAGGAGCTCCTGCTGCTTGCGGAAAGGCTTCCGAAGGGAAGCGGGCAGGTGATTCCATTTGACATGACAAAAGTCTATGCCGATGAGATGAAGCGCATCATCCGGGACGCGGTGAAGAGCGAGGACGCGGATCACCCGCTCAAAGGGCTCCACATCATCGTCGATGCGGGAAATGGCGCGGCCGGCTTCTTCGCATCAAAGATTCTGGAGCCGCTCGGCGCGGACACTTCGGGCAGCGTTTTCCTTGAGCCGGACGGAACATTTCCCAATCACGTGCCGAATCCGGAGGATGCGGCGGCCATGGACGCGGCCAGGAAGGCGACGGTCGAGTCGGGGGCGGACCTCGGCGTCATTTTCGACTGCGACGGGGACCGCGGAGCAGTAGTGTTCGCGGATGGCACGGAAGTAAACAGAAACGCATTGATTGCGCTCCTGTCCGTGATCGTGTCCGAGACGAATCCGGGCTCGACCGTGGTGACGGATTCCGTGACGAGCGACGAGCTGGCTGCATTTCTCACTGAGAAGCTCGGCATGAAGCATTTGAGATACAAGAGAGGATACAAGAACGTCATCGGAAAGGGAATTGAGTTGAATGCGGCCGGGGAGGACTGCGAACTCGCGATTGAGACCAGCGGGCACGGCGCATTTAAGGAGAACTACTTCTCGGACGACGGCGCCTATATCGCCGTGAAGATCATCATCAAGATGGCGCAGCTTAAAAAAGAAGGGAAGCGGATCGAATCCCTGATCGCCGACCTGAAGAGCCCGGCTGAGGCCTGCGAGAGGCGGTTCCACATCGGGGCGGAGGACTTCAGAGCGTACGGGGAGAAGGTTCTTGCCGATTTCCTCGCCTATGCGAAGGAGCAGAGCGGATGGAGGATCGTCGAGCCGAACTTCGAGGGCGTGAGAGTTGCATTTGAGAAGGAGGGGCTCAAGGGATGGGCGCTCCTTCGGATGTCTCTGCATGATCCCGTGATGCCTATGAACGTCGAGGCGAAAGAGGCGGGCGGCCTGGAGAAGATCCTTGCGGAACTGGATGTGTTCTTTAAGAACTACCCCGAGCTGACTTACTGAGGTGAGGCCGGAAAGATAAGAAACTGAACTGCCGAAGTGAAGCAGGGGAGAAATAATAATTGAACTGCCGAAGGCGATATCGGGAAGGTAGGAAATTGAACTGCTGAAAGTGATATCGGGAAGGCAGGAAATTGAACTGCTGAAG
>CADCPJ010000079.1 GCA_902803245.1 uncultured Lachnospiraceae bacterium
AAAGTGCGAAAAGGAGGCGACTTTTTTCATGGCAAGTAAGGTAATGCGAATCACTCTCAAGGCGTATGATCACACTCTGGTGGACGCGTCCGCGCAGAAGATCATCGAGACAGTCAAAAAGAACGGCGCAAAGGTCAGCGGACCGGTTCCGCTTCCCACAAAGAAGGAAGTGGTGACGATCCTCCGCGCGGTTCATAAGTATAAGGACAGCCGCGAGCAGTTCGAACAGAGAACGCACAAGAGACTGATCGACATCATTGCACCGACCCAGAAGACAGTGGACGCTCTGTCCCATCTGGAAATGCCGGCTGGTGTCTATATCGACATCAAGATGAAAACCAGGTAAGAACCCATTAGAATGATTGCGCGAAAAGAGCGTAATCCGCTGTAAGGAGGACAACGAAAATGAAAAAAGCAATTCTGGCAAAGAAGATCGGCATGACCCAGATCTTCAATGAGGACGGATCCCTCACACCGGTGACCGTGCTCGAAGCTGGTCCCTGCGTCGTCACACAGGTGAAGACGGAAGAAGCGGACGGCTACAGTGCCGTACAGGTCGGTTTTGAAGATAAGAGGGAAACTCTTGTGAACAAGCCCATGAAGGGGACGTTCGCAAAGGCGGGAGTTACTCCCAAGCGCTTTGTCCGCGAGCTTGCGCTGGACAACGCCGAAGAGCTTAAGGTCGGCGACGAGATCAAGGCCGACATCTTCGCTGTCGGTGATCACATCGATGCCACTGCAATCTCGAAGGGCAAAGGCTTCCAGGGCACGATCCACCGCCTTGGCCAGCACAGGGGTCCGATGAAGCACGGCTCCAAGTTCCACAGACATCAGGGCTCCAACGGCACATCTTCCGATCCGAGCCGCGTCTATAAGGGCAAGGGAATGCCCGGCCAGATGGGCGCAAAGCGTGTCACGATCCAGAATCTTGAGATCGTCCGCGTCGATGCAGAAAAGAATCTTCTCCTTGTCAAGGGTGCCGTTCCGGGCGCGAAGAAGTGCCTTGTGACGGTCAAGGAGACAGTGAAGCAAAAGTGAGTGATAAGGAGGACGAAACAAGATGGCTAACGTATCTGTATATAATATGGATGGCCAGGCAGTCGGAACGATGGACTTAAGCGATGCTGTGTTCGGAGCCCCGATCAAGGAGAACCTGGTGCATCAGGCGGTCGTGCAGCATCTCGCCAACAAGAGGCAGGGCACACAGAAGGCCAAGACCCGCGGCGAGGTCTCCGGAGGCGGAATCAAGCCCTGGAGACAGAAGGGAACCGGCCACGCGAGACAGGGCTCCATCCGCGCTCCGCAGTGGAGACACGGCGGCGTCGTATTTGCGCCGACACCGAGAGACTACTCCTTCAAGATGAACAAGAAGGAGAAGCAGGCGGCAATCCGCTCCGCTCTCACATCCAAGCTTCTGTCGGAAGACCTGATCGTCGTAGACAAGATCGAATTTGACGGCATCAAGACGAAGAACATGGTCCGCGTGATGAAGAACCTCGGAGCCGACAAGGCCTATGTCGTTCTTAAAGGAGCTGATCAGACAGTATTCCTCTCCACAAGAAATCTTCAGGAAGTGAAGCTCTCCCACGCAGGAGCGCTCAGCGTATATGACATCCTGAAATATAAGAAGCTGATCCTTACCCAGGATGCGGTGAAGGCGATCGAGGAGGTGTTCGCATAATGGCAGATCTTAAGTATTACGACGTCATCTTACGACCGGTCGTTACAGAGAAGAGCATGAACATGATGGCGGAGAAGAAATACGCCTTCTACGTTCATCCGGAAGCAAACAAGGCGCAGATCAAGGAAGCCGTCCAGAGAATGTTCGACGGCACGAAGGTCAAAGCGGTCAAGACGATGAACCTTCCCGGCAAGACAAAGAGAAGGGGCATGGTTTACGGAAAGACTGCGGCCAGGAAGAAAGCCTATGTCTTCCTCACCGAGGACAGCAAAGAGATCGAGATCTTCTCGGGGCTTTGATTCCGGGACAGTAATATACGCACAGGAAGCGTGATAATAAACAAAAGGAGATAAACCGTTATGGGTATTAAGACATATAAGCCTTATACGCCGTCCAGACGAAACATGTCGGGTTCCGACTTCAGCGAGATCACGAAGTCAACGCCTGAGAAGTCTCTGACGGTGGCTCTTAAAAAGAATTCAGGCCGCAACAACCAGGGCAAGATCACATGCCGTCACCGCGGCGGCGGAAGCAGAAGAAGATACAGGATCATCGATTTCAAGCGCAACAGCAAGGACGGAATGCCTGCAGTAGTGAAGAGCATCGAGTACGATCCGAACCGCACAGCCAACATCGCGCTGATCTGCTACGAAGACGGCGAGAAGGCTTACATCCTCGCTCCGGAAGGGCTGAAGGTCGGTCAGACGGTCATGAGCGGAGCCGAGGCAGAAGTCCGCGTCGGAAACTGCCTGCCCTTCACTTCTATCCCGGTCGGTTCCGTTGTCCACAATGTGGAGCTTCAGCCGGGCCGCGGCGGCCAGATGGTGAGAGCCGCAGGAAACGGCGCACAGCTCATGGCTAAGGAAGGCAAGTACGCGACACTCCGTCTCCCCTCCGGCGAGATGAGAATGGTTCCCATCAACTGCCGCGCCACGATCGGCGTCGTTGGAAATGGCGACCACAACCTGATCAACATCGGCAAGGCCGGCCGCAAGAGACATATGGGAATCCGTCCCACCGTCCGCGGCAGCGTCATGAACCCGAACGACCATCCGCACGGCGGCGGCGAAGGCAGAGCCCCGATCGGACGCCCGGGCCCGAGCACACCGTGGGGCAAGCCCGCCCTCGGCTACAAGACGAGAAAGCACAAGAAGCAGTCTGATAAGTTGATTGTCAGAAGACGAAACGGCAAGGGCGCCGGTTCCAGGTAAGGAGGTAGAGAAAGATGTCACGTTCATTAAAGAAGGGTCCTTTTGCAGACGCGTCTCTCCTGAAGAAGGTCGACGCTCTCAACGCCTCCGGAGAGAAGGCAGTCATCAAGACCTGGTCACGCCGTTCTACAATCTTCCCGAGCTTTGTCGGTCACACCTTCGCAGTGCATGACGGCAGAAAGCATGTCCCGGTCTATGTGACAGAGGACATGGTCGGCCACAAGCTGGGTGAATTTGTTGCAACGAGGACTTACAGAGGACATACGAAGTCCGAGTCCAAATCCAGGTAAGACGGACCGATTCGAAAGGAGATAGAAATGGCTAAAGGACACAGATCCCAAATCAAGCGGGAGAGAAATGATTCGAATAGAGAGACAAGACCGTCAGCACGTCTGTCTTATGCCAGAATTTCCGTTCAGAAGGCTTGCTTCGTTCTGGACGCCATCCGCGGCAAAGACGTGGAGACAGCTCTTGGCATCCTGACATATAGTCCGAGATATGCATCACAGGTGATCAAGAAGCTCCTTGAGTCCGCAGTTGCGAACGCAGAGAACAACAATGGCATGAACCGCGCGAACCTCTATGTCGCGGAATGCTATGCAGGCCGCGCGACGACCATGAAGAGAATTCAGCCGCGCGCACAGGGCCGCGCATACCGCATTCTGAAGCGCAACAGCCATATCACTGTCATTCTCGATGAGAAATAAAGGAGGACTATATGGGTCAGAAAGTTAATCCGCACGGACTGCGTGTCGGTATCATCAAGGATTGGGATTCCAAGTGGTATGCGGAGAAAGAGTTCGCAGATTACCTCGTTGAGGATCACCAGATCAGAGAATTCCTGAAGAAGAAACTGTACAGCACGGGAGTGCCCAAGATTGAGATCGAGCGCGCTTCCGACCGCGTAAAGGTCACGATCTACACATCCAAGCCGGGTCTTGTTATCGGAAGAGGCGGACATGATGTGGATCTCCTGAAAGCCGAGCTGTCCAAGAAGGTCGGCAAGAAGGTTCTCCTTGACATCAAGGAAGTCAAGCGCCCGGACCGCGATGCGCAGCTCATCGCCGAGAACATTGCGCTTCAGCTCGAAAACCGTGTTTCCTTCCGCCGCGCCATGAAGTCCACAATGCAGCGCACGATGCGCGCCGGCGCCAAGGGCGTGAAGACTTCCGTGTCCGGTCGTCTCGGCGGCGCGGATATCGCTCGCAAGGAAACCTACAGTGAGGGCAACATTCCGCTGCAGACACTGCGCGCTGACATCGACTATGGTTTCGCTGAGGCGGATACACAGTACGGCAAGGTCGGCGTAAAAGCCTGGGTTTACAACGGTGAAGTTCTTCCGACTAAAGAAGCTAAGGAAGGGAGAGAATAAACTATGTTAATGCCGAAGAGAGTAAAGCACAGAAAGCAGATGCGCGGTTCCATGCGCGGCAAGCCCTCCAAGGGCATCAAGCTCGCATACGGTGAGTTTGGCCTTGTCGCCACTGAGCCCTGTTGGATCCGTTCCAACCAGATTGAGGCCGCCCGTGTCGCTCTGACGAGATATACAAGACGTACAGGTAAAGTCTGGATCGACATCTTCCCGGACAAGCCGGTCACGGCGAAACCCGCTGAGACCCGAATGGGTTCCGGAAAGGGCTCCGTTGAGTACTGGGTTGCAGTGGTTAAGCCGGGCCGTGTTCTCTTTGAGATCGCAGGCATTCCGGAGGAGGCAGCCCGCGAAGCACTCCGTCTCGCTATGCACAAACTGCCGTGCACATGCAAGATCGTCTCCAAGGAACAGTTAGAGGCCAAGTACAGTGAGCCCGCACCGGCGGAAGCTCCGGCGAAAGAGGACGGTGAATAAGCATGACAAAGAACAGCAAATACTTAGAGGGTCTGAGAAGCAAATCCGCAGCAGAGCTGCAGGAAGAGCTGGTCGCGGCGAAGAAGGAGCTTTTCAACCTTAGATTCCAGAACGCGACAAATCAGCTTGACAATACGAGCAGAATCAAAGACGTCCGTAAGAACATTGCCAGGATCCAGACTGTCATTGTCGAGCAGGCGCACGCTAAGGAGGCATAATCCATGGAAGAAAGAAACCTCAGAAAAACACGTGTGGGACATGTCGTCAGCAATAAGATGGACAAGACTATCGTCGTCGCTATTGAGGACCATGTACAGCATCCGCTCTACAAAAAGATCGTCAAGAAGACCTACAAGCTCAAGGCGCATGATGCGAACAACGAGTGCAACATCGGTGATACAGTGAAAGTCATGGAAACGAGACCGCTCTCCAAAGACAAGAGATGGAGACTCGTCCAGATCATCGAGAGGGCGAAGTAAGATACGGAGGATTGAGGTATGATTCAACAGGAAACGAGACTGAAAGTCGCCGATAATACCGGTGCAAAGGAAATCCTGTGCATCCGCGTGAGCGGTGGCTCTACCAGAAGATATGCCTACATCGGCGACACGATCGTTGCTACAGTCAAGGATGCAACACCCGGCGGCGTTGTAAAGAAGGGTGACGTCGTAAAGGCCGTCGTCGTCCGCACAAAGCACGGCGCCCGCAGAAAAGACGGTTCCTATATCAAGTTCGACGAGAACGCTGCAGTCATCATCAAGGATGACAATACGCCGAGAGGCACCCGTATCTTTGGACCGGTCGCCCGTGAGCTCCGTGAGAAACAGTTCATGAAGATCGTTTCTCTGGCTCCGGAAGTA
>CADCPJ010000080.1 GCA_902803245.1 uncultured Lachnospiraceae bacterium
ATGCTGTGGATAGGAAATATCTGTCTGACCGCTTGCCATATCCATATACAGACGAATCCGCTGAATGGTGGATTAATATGGTAGCAGTGAATGATGGAAAGACCGGAGTCTGGCGTGTTATATATGTCGATGGAAAATTGGTCGGTAATATTTCTGTTGAACTTAAGGAAGAAGTGTATCATAAAGATGCAGAAATCGGATATTTGCTTCTAACTGACTTCTGGTCAAAAGGAATTATGACAGAGGCAGCCAGAGAAATTTGCAGGATACTCGGATTTACATTGAAGATCAGGCGAAAACCAGGTGTGGATCGCGTGTTATTCCCATGGAACCCAAGGTGAAGGAAGCTTTTCAGGCGCTTCTGGAGCGTCGGACCGTCCCGGCAGCAGAGCCGGAAGTGGATGGCGTGAGCGGGTTCCTGTGCCTGGACAAGGACGGAAATCCTATGCTGGCTTTGCACTGGGAGCATTATTTCCAGCATATCCGGGAGAAGTTCAATAAGATCTACCGGGAACCGATGCCTTATGTTTCACCGCATGTGTGCCACCATACCTATTGTACGGAAAAGGCAAAGGCAGGTATGAACCCGGTGCACCTGGCTTATCTGATGGGACACTCTCCGGAGGATATAAGGGTAACTATGGGAACTTATACCCATATTCATTACGAGGATGCGGCGGAGGAACTGCGCCGTCTGGGCAGTCTGTGAGAGGACAGCTGATACGTGGATACCTGTAAAACAGGCCATTCCCGGTGGTATGATGCCATGTTGGTATAAAGCGAAAATCAGATTGTTTTATACCAACATTCATACCAACATTGAAGGCTTGGAAAAGGGAAATCTTAAGCCGAAAAGTGGAAAATCGTCCGGTTCGCAGCATATGAACACACCCCGAAACGCTTGATAAATACACACTTTTTGCCACTTTGAGGAGTGAATTGCTTTATGATAAAAATACTTTTTATATGCCACGGCAACATCTGCAGAAGCCCGATGGCGGAATTTGTTCTGAAGAAAATGACTGCTGAAAGAGGAATCGCCGGTGAATTTCACATCGAATCAGCGGCGACGTCAAGTGAGGAACTGGGCAACCCTGTCTACCCTCCGGCCAGAAAAAAGCTTGCCGAGAACGGGATATCCTGTGAAGGAAAGCGGGCGCGCCGCCTGACAAAGCGGGACTATGAGGACTTCGATTTCCTTATAGGAATGGATGAGGAAAACCGCTATAATATGAGAAGGATGACAGGGGGAGACCCGGATGGGAAGGTGTCCTGCCTCATGGACTATTGCGAAAGGCCGCGAGAAGTGGCGGATCCCTGGTACACGAGGGATTTTGAGGCGACCTGGAGGGATGTCTGCGAGGGCTGCGAGGCATTTCTCGGCTATCTTGGTTTTATAAAATGAGCTGCGTTTTATAATCGCTGACGTAATAGTCTGCTCCGCAGAACCTTTCGTTTGCCCTATATGCAGTGAAACTAAGCATTTGCCTTCGGCAATTTTAAGATTAACTGGTATCAGTGAGGAGGTGCGATAAACGTGCAGGAGCTTGCGACAGTCATCATCAGGCGGGGGGAAGGGCGGCTGCTCAAATCCGGCGGTTCCTGGATCTTCGACAATGAGATCGGGACGGTGAAGGGCGCTTATGTAAATGGCGGCCTTGTTCGCGTGGAAGACTTTGACGGGTATCCGCTTGGCACGGGATACATCAACCGGAATTCAAAGATCCGCGTGCGCATGCTGAGCAGAGATCCCGGGCAGGAGATCGACGACGCATTTTTAAAGCAGCGTCTCCGGGACGCCTTCGAGCTCCGGAAAAAAGTCGTGGATCTGTCGAGCTGCCGGCTCGTATTCGGCGAGGCGGACTTTCTGCCGGGGCTCACCGTGGACAAGTACGAGGACGTGCTCGTCATGGAGCCGAATACACTCGGGATGGACCTCATGAAGGAGCGGATTGCCGCGCTCCTTAAGGAAGTGCTGAGGGAGAACGGGATCCAGATCCGCGGCATCTTCGACCGGAGCGATTCCAGGGAGCGGACGAAGGAAGGGCTGGAGCGGACGAAGGGGTTCATCGGCGAGCCGTTTGACACGGAAGTTGAGATTGTGGAAAATGGCGTCCGCTATTACGTGGACGTCGAAAACGGGCAGAAGACCGGGTTCTTCCTGGACCAGAAATACAACCGTCTCGCGATGCACAGGCTGTGTGAAGGGGCAGACGTGCTCGACGCATTCACCCACACCGGGTCTTTTGCCCTGAACGCCGCACATGCAGGCGCAAAGTCCGTTCTCGGAGTGGACGCATCAGCAGGCGCAATTGCCATGGCCCGGAGGAACGCGGAACTGAACGGCTTCGGCAATGCGGTATTTGAAGTGGCGGATGTCCTGGAACTCCTTCCGAAAATGGTGGCTGAGGGGAGGACGTTCGACGTGGTGATCCTTGACCCTCCGGCATTTGCAAAATCGAAGAGCAGCGTCAAAAATGCTGCGAAGGGATACCGGGAGATCAACCGGGAGGGCATGAAGCTGGTGAGGAACGGCGGATTCCTGGCGAGCTGTTCCTGCTCCCATTTCATGACAAGGGAACTCTTTGCGGACATGCTGAGGAGCGCGGCGGCGGACGCGCACGTGCAGATCCGCGAGCTGGAGAGGCGCGCCCAGTCTCCGGACCACCCTGTCCTTTGGACCGCCAGGGAGAGCGAATACCTCAAGTTCTTCATCGTGCAGATTATAAAAAGGTGACATTGGGGACAGTCCCCAATGTCACCTTTTTGGTCACTCGACGGTGACTTTTCTGTTCTGGCTGTTCCCGCACACTTTGAGTCCGGGAATGGAATCGACAAATTTGTAGAGCTGCGCGTATCCGTATCTTCGCACGTCGAAGCCCTTGTAGCGCTTGCGGATCTCCTGGCCGAGCGAGGAGAGGGCGATGCCTCCCTTCCCGTGCTTTTTGACGATGTCCCGGATGTGGCGGATGATCTCGTCCTCCTCGCTCTCGGTCTCGAGAGCGACCGTGATCTGGTTGCTTCTCTTCACGAGCT
The DNA here is from genome assembly GCA_902803245.1 of uncultured Lachnospiraceae bacterium. Lineage (GTDB taxonomy): Bacteria > Bacillota > Clostridia > Lachnospirales > Lachnospiraceae > Chordicoccus. The sequence goes on from CADCPJ010000080.1 coordinate 3,037, forward strand.
CGATGCCGGGCATGTCCTCCAGAAATTTGCTCAGCTGGCTGTAACCGAAAGTCCGGATGTCAAAGTCCGGATATTTGCTCTGGAGGCGGCTGCCGATCTCGCCGGGGCCGGTCTGTTTGCCCTTGTTGTCATTTTGCGTGATGATGTTGATGATGTCCGCCATGATGGCGTCCTTGCTCATCACCCCGCTCGGTACGCCGTCGATCAGGTTTTCCAGTTCCGTGAAGACGGTGCAGGCCGCGCGGAAGGAATCCGGCGTCTTTTTCTCGCCCATGCCGATCACGATCTTGCCGGACTCCCTGAGCCTCGACGCGAGCCTTGTGAAGTCGCTGTCGGAGCTCACGATGCAGAATCCGTCCACATTGGAGTTGTAGAGCAGGTCCATCGCGTCGATGATGAGGGCGGAGTCGGTGGCATTTTTCCCGGTTGTGTTCGAGAACTGCTGGATCGGGGTGATGGACTTCTCAAGGAGCTTTCCGCTCCAGCGCGCGTTGGCCTGAGAAGTGAAATCCCCGTAGATCCGCCTGTAAGTGACTGTTCCATACTGGGAGAGCTCATCGAAGATACCGTTTAAGTATTTCTGGGACACGTTGTCCGAGTCGATGAGCAGTGCCAGCTTTCGATCTTCTTCCATAGTTTCCTGGTTTCTCTTTCTGTTATTTTTTGGTAACTATTCAGCACCCCCAGCATTCGGGACGCTTTGCGTCCCTCATTGTGGGCGTTCAGAGGTCTACGCTCCGCTTCGGTC
>CADCPJ010000081.1 GCA_902803245.1 uncultured Lachnospiraceae bacterium
CACCTGTTCCCGCTCGAGAACCGGAATGAACTCGTCCGGATAAATGGTTCCTCTCACCGGGTCCTCCCACCTGGCCAGCGCCTCAAAACTGCACAGCTTTCGGGAGATCGTTCGGATCACGGGCTGATAGAACGCCTGAATATAATGATAATCCAGCGCTCTCCTGTAATTCCGGGCTATGTAGTCATCCAGCTGTCCGGCCATGTCAAGCCTCCTTATAAAGAAAGAGCGGAGAAAGCCCGGTCAGTGTAAGGTTTCCTCCGCTTTTTTGTTATCGTCGCTGATGAAATTGTCCCGGCAGGGGATGCCTTCGACAATTCCTGAGGTTAACTGGTATATACCACATTATAACACAAAGTATTCAAAGTGCGCAATCCGGACCGCCTCCCCCGCTGCCTTCCCGCCGGGCTCCCGCAGCCTCTATGCGCTGCCTTTTTCGCGCCGCCGCCCGCAGCCTCTATGCGCTGCCTTTTTCGCGCCGCCGCCCGCAGCGTAAGGGGGTGCCAGACAGCGGCAGCCATGTTACAATGGTCTCACCACATATACCGGTCCCGCATATACCGGTCAGCCAAGGAGGTTTCCCCCATGAAATACGATTTCACTTCGATCATTGACCGCGCCGGAAAGGACGCGCTTGCCATAGACTCCGTCGGGAAGATTCCCGGCTTCGCCCCCGATGCCCCGCGCAGCGGCTTCGATCTCATTCCCATGTGGGTCGCGGATATGAATTTTGCGACCGCGCCCGCCGTGACAGAGGCCATCGCGGACAGGGTGAGCCACCCGCTGTTCGGCTACTATGATCCCTCGGACGCTTATTACGACGCCATCATCCGCTGGCAGAGGGACCGGAACGGAACCGAGGGACTCCAAAGGGAGTGCATCGGCTATGAAAACGGAGTCCTTGGCGGAGTCGCATCCGCGCTCTCCGTCTTTATCGGAAGAGGAGACTCCGTGCTCGTCCACTCGCCGACTTATATCGGATTTACGGGCACTCTCGTCTCCAACGGATATCACATCGTCCTAAGCCCGCTTGTTCCCGACAAAAACGGAATCTGGCGCATGGACTTTGACGACATGGAGAAGAAGCTCCGCGAGGAACATATCCACGCAGCCATCTTCTGCTCGCCCCACAATCCCTCCGGCCGCGTCTGGGAAAAATGGGAAATCGAGGAGGCATTCCGCCTCTACGAAAAGTACGACGTCCAGGTGATCAGCGATGAGATCTGGTCGGACCTCATTCTCAAAGGGCACAGGCACATCCCCTCGCAGAGCGTCAGCGAGGACGCGAGGAACCGAACGGTCGCGCTCTACGCCCCGTCAAAGACCTTCAATCTGGCGGGCCTCATCGGAAGCTATCACGTCATATACAATCCCGCGCTGCGGGACAAGGTTCGCCGGGCTTCCTCCCGCACCCACTACAACAGCATGAACGTCCTGTCCATGCACGCCCTGATCGGCGCCTACTCCAGGGAAGGCGCCGAGTGGGTGGACGAGCTGTGCGAGGTCCTTTCGGGAAATGTCCGCTATGCAGTGGATTACATCCGCGGGCACTTTGAAGGCGTTGGCGCCGCGAATCCCGAAGGAACGTATATGCTCTTCGCCGACTGCGGGGAGTGGTGCAGGGCACACGGGGTCTCCTTAAAGGAACTGGAAAAGAGGGCCTGGGATGTAGGCGTGGCCGTCCAGGACGGCGCGATGTTCCACGGGCCCTCCCACATCCGCATAAACCTCGCGCTGCCGCTCTCAAGAGTTCAGGAGGCCATGAACCGCTTAAGCCGCTATGTCTTCTGACGCGGTGCTCAAAGTCCCGTCGGTTTCCGGCACGGTGCCTATTGACTCGTCGGTTTCCGGTGCGTCCCCCGGTTCACCAAGAAACTTCCCGATCAGGAATTCCGTGAACTCTTTTGCGGCGCGCCCCGCACCGGGAATCGGGATGCGGTCCCCCAGGTATTCCGCTCCTGCCGGAAGCCCTTCCCTGATGAGCAGGTCCGATGCAAGCAGGAAGAGTTCCGTCAGATCGATCTGCCCTTTCACATAGCGGGCGCTGTTTAAGGCAATGCCGAATGCGACTTCAACGATGGTCCGGAGAGTCTTCCTCGGGAGGGCATCTCCAAACATCCCCCTCTTATATGCCATGTCGGCCGCAGAGAGCACCGCACTCCTGGCAGTCCGGATCTGCTCCTCATCGGACAGGTCGATCTTCGAGACAACCCACCGGGCGATCAGGCCGATCTTCTCCGCGCTCGCTCTTATGACCCCGGAGGCTTTAAGTACCGCTTCTTTCGCCTCTTCCGCGTTCCTCATGGCATCGCTTACGGCGTTTCCCGCCTGATCCATGACAGAGGCCGCCGCATCAAAGAGCGAAGTCAGAGTCTCCTCTGCCTTTTTTTCCGCATCACTCAGCGAATTTCGCGCTTCCTCCGCCATTTTTTCCGCATTGCCGAGCGAGTCCAGCGCTTCCTCCGCCATCTTCTGCGCCCGGTCCGAAGCGCCCTTCGCCGCGGAAGAAGCTGTATCCGCAAGGTCATGCGCGGACCCGGTCAAATCAGACAGCTTCCCTGAGAAATAACTAAGAACCTTATCGGTGAGACTCATTTCCCTGGAATCTGCGTCCCCGGATAAACCGCTCTCCTCTGCCGCCTCTTTTGCGCTCTCCGCCGTGTTTGGTGCGGAATCCGCGAAAGATGCATAAGGAACAGCTCCTCCGGAAAGCAGCAGGCTTGCAGTCAGGATCAATGATACCATTTTCTTCATCGGGCATATCCTCCTAAAATGATAATTGCTCAGCACTCCCGGCGCTTGAGAGTGCTTCGCTTCTTAAGGCTCCGCTTCAGCCGGCGCCAAACGGGTGTCCGCCAAACATCCGGCGTCCTTCATTGCGGCCGGCCGGCATTTCACACTGCGCCGTCTCCGCGCACCACGACAAGTATCGTCTTTCCGATCAGGCGGATGTCGGTGAGCAGAGACCAGTTGTTGATGTATTCCGTGTCCATGCGGACAACTTCCTCGAAATCCGTGATGTCGCTTCTTCCGCTGACCTGCCACATCCCGGTCAGCCCGGGCTTTACACTCATGCGCGCGCGGTGATGCGGGCTGTACCTCTCCCACTCGTCGATGGTCGGCGGCCTCGTGCCGACAAGGGACATATCGCCTTTCAGCACGTTCCAGAACTGGGGAAGCTCGTCGATGGAGTGCTTCCTCAGGAAATGGCCGATCGGGATGATTCTCGGGTCGTCGTCCACTTTGAACATCTGCCCGTCCATCTTGTTCTTCCCGATCAGCTCGGCTTTTCTTAAGTCCGCGTCCGGATACATGCTCCGGAACTTATAGATCCGGAACTGCCGGCCGTTCCGTCCCACGCGCATCTGGGAATAGAAAACCGGTCCCGGGGACTGGATCTTGATGATCGGGGCAAAGACGACAAAGGCGGCGCCTGTCACGGCAAGCCCGACGACGCTCCCGGCGATATCCATGACGCGCTTCACGATCAGCTGCCCGGGGTAGGCCACCGAATTGCTGGTTGACAGCACCGTGAGTCTGCCGATCTTCTCGATGAAGGCGTTCGGAAGCTCCTGATAGAGGTAGTCGATGCAGACGTGAACCGTGAGCCCCGAATCCAGAAGAAACTCCATCCACCGCTCATAGTTCTCCTGGTCACCGATGTCCAGGATGACTTCATCGATGGCGTGCTCATTCCGATAGGACTCAAGGAGGGAGAAGTCCAGCGCATAGACGGGCTGCGACACCGTCCCGGTCCAGCTGCTCGTGAAAATGGCGGCAAGGCGGTAGCGCATTTCCTCCGACTCGATCTTCTTCAGGGTACTCTGCTCCAGGGGGCGGTCCGTGATGAGCACGACGCTCGGCACCGCCTTCGCGATCCGGCGGATGACAATCTGCTTGTAGATCATCCGGGCTGCCGTCAGCACCCCGACTCCGATCACCGAGAACAGGATGAACAGCGTTCTCGAAAACCAGTAGCTCTCCTTCGCCAGATAGAGGTAGATCAGGATCCCTCCGGATAAGAAAAGCATGTACTGAAGCGAGGAGAAGAGCTCCATGACAAATGAGCGGTGCAGCACCTTCTTATAAAAATCATAGGCGATAAAGAGAAGAAGCGCAATCACGGGAATGGCCAAAGCGACGTGCTTATGCACGCCGAAGGACTCGTATTCCTTTCGGGGAATGAGGATCTTAACGAGCACGAAATAGAGACATTCCAAAACAAGAATGTCCAGCACCGCAAAGTCCAGATGCTTCATCCACCGGTTTTTCTGAAGTTCGTACATATTCCGTCCTGTCTGATATGATTCTGACCTGTCCCCGGGATCTATTCCTGTCGGATCCGCTTCCTATCAGAACCCTTTCCGTCAGATCCGCTTTCCATCAGATCCGCTTCCCATCAGAACCCTTTCCGTCAGATCTCTTTCCGTCAGATCTCTTTCCGTCAGATCTCTTTCCGTCAGATCTCTTTCCGTCAGATCCGCTTCCCGTACTCCGTCACATACTCGTCGTATTTCTCAGCTATCTTTTTCTTCATGTATTCCCAGGCATCCGGATGATCCACGTAATACTTCGGACAGATTTTTTCCGTCACGTCGTAATGGCGGATCACATGGTCCGGCGTGATGCCAAACGCATAGCAGAGCCAGGCGCATAGGTTTACGCACGAGCGGTACGTCTCCTCCGTAAACTCCCCGGTCTCGTCGGGGTGGCAGCACTCGATGGATATCGTGTCGCGGTTCCTGTGGTTAGAGGCATAAGCGACTTCCCCGAGCGGGACGCATTGGATAATTTCCCCGTCCAGGCTGATGATGAAGTGGCTGCTCACCGATCTTCCGGACCCGTCCTTTAAGCTCTCAAAGTAGTCCCTGTTCTGCATCGCCGTGGATCCCGGCTCATCCACGTAGTGAACGACGATATCATTCACTTCCTCGAGATCCGTGCCGGGCCTCGAGTATTCATTCGGAGTCAGGAGCTGAACGTTTCTCTCCGGGCATCCGTCCCAGAAATGATCGTCCCTGAAGTACCTCTCGAGGGGAGACAGCTTCGCCAGGTCCTCAGCACTCGCAGAGGAGCCCGCACCCGCAGAGGAAGCCTCGCCTGCAGAGGAAGCCGCGCTCTCTTTCGACCCGGACAGGGTGCCCGCATCTTCGCCCTTTGGGGAAGTGCCTTCGGCCAGCAGATCTGTAATCGCATTTATATTCGTATCCGGCTTTGCAGCCGCATTCGCATCTGTCCCGGCGGCACTGCCAGAGGCCGCATTTTGCGGCGCGGCCGAAGAGCTGCCGCAGCCATAAAGGAGGGCGGCAGCGAAAAAGATGCAGGTGATAAGGCCGGACAGCGCCCATTTGCGCCGCCGGACAATCTGTCCGGGATAAGGGCGTTTCTTTTCTGTTCTCATGTCTGCAATCCTTCTTTAACGGTAACTGCTCAGCGCCCCCGGCATTCAGGACGCTTTGCATAAGAGGTCAGCAGGTATATGCAGGTCACTCCATAGCCTGCACGGCGGTGATTGCCGCGGTCGCCACGATGTCCTCCACCGAACAGCCGCGCGACAGGTCGTTGCACGGTTTCCTAA
>CADCPJ010000082.1 GCA_902803245.1 uncultured Lachnospiraceae bacterium
CAGCAGATGTCTTTGCTTCGCCTCCTTTTTCCCCGGAGAACAGAGCAGCAAGCGCACGGGGCGTCTTGTATTTAAACACGTCTCCGTAAGTCAGCTGGTAATTCTCCTCAGATGCCCTGATCATAATGCTGGTTGCAGACAGGGAGGTTCCTCCGCAGGCAAAGAAATCGTCCGTTGCGCCGATTCTGTCGACATCCAGCACTTCCTCAAAGAGCCTGCAGAAGGCCTTCTCCACCTCGTTTGCAGGGGCCTCGTATTCCTTATGTTCCGGGGCGGCCTCCACTTTCGGCAGCTTCTTTTTGTCCACCTTGCCATTGGCCGTAAGCGGCATCGCCTCCAGGCGGGTCAGCACGCCGGGAACCATATAAGGCGTCAGTGTTTTTTCGATCTCCTCACGCACTTCCTCAGGGGAAATGTCCCGGCTCGCCGTGTAATAGCCCGCCAGGAACTGATTGTTCTCCTTCCCGGTCATGATGACAATACTGGTCAGTACGCCGGGAACGTCGTTGATGGCCTTCTCAATCTCGCCGAGCTCGATCCTCAGTCCCCGCAGCTTCACCTGATTGTCCGCCCTTCCGTGGAAGCGCAGCCGGCCATCCGAGGTCCATTCGGCGAGATCTCCGGTGCGGTATGCACGGAATCCGTCCACTGTGATGAACTTCTCCGCAGTCAGGGCACTCATGCCGACATAGCCCTTTCCCACGCCCTCGCCGGCGATGACCAGCTCTCCCGGAAGAAGCGGGGGCAGCATGGCTCCCTGTTCATCAAGGATATAGGCCCGCACATTGGCCGATGGGCGGCCGATCGTGATCAGCCCGGGATCTGTCACGGGATCCATCGTACAGCTGATGGTGGCCTCTGTAGGTCCATAGCCGTTCATAATCAGCGCATTCGGGCTGACGGAACGAAGCTTGCCGAAAAGGGATGCCGGAAAAGCTTCCGCTCCCAGATCATAGGAGACGATTCTGCCAAACGCCTCCTTCATCACCGAAAGGCTGACGCAGTTGGACAGGAAGGAAGGCGTGCAGGACATGACATCAACGCCTGCATCCAGCATCAGCTTTGCCAGCGCCGCAGGGTTGTGGATCTCTTCTTCCGTGGCCATGCATATCGTCATTCCGTGCGAGAGCGGAATGAATTCCTCCATGATGGATACGTCAAAGGTGATGGCCGCAAGGGCAAGGGAAACATGTCCGCGCTTCACATACCCCAGAACCTCGTGGTTTTTCTCATTTGCATCCAGGAAGTTCAGCAGGTTGCCCTGCGTAAGCATCACGCCCTTGGGCCTTCCGGTGGAGCCGGAAGTGAATATGCAGTAGGCCAGGTCGTCCTTCTTCACAGGCTGGCCGGGGTTATCCCTTCTCTCATCCTGCAGAAGCTTCTCCACTGTTACCACCGGGCAGTCAAGGCTTTTCAGGAAGCTTATGCGCTCCTCAAGCAGGTCCTCCGTCACGATCACGACTGCCGTATCGGAGTCCTCCGCCATCGCCCGTATCCTCTCATCGGGGTAATCAGGGGCGATGGACAAAAAAGCGGCGCCGGCCTTCAGGATTCCCTGCCGCACCATATATACCTGCTCGCTTCTTGGAAGGATCAAAGAGACAATCCTGCCCGGAGCACCCATATCGATCAGCGCGTGGGCGATCCGGTTCGCACTCTCGTTCAGCTCCTTGTAAGTCACCCGGGCGGTCGGCGTGATCACGGCCAGGCGCTCGGGATGTTCAGCGGCCGCTTCCTCCATCATACTGGAAACCGGACGGAAGGGCACGTCTGAGTGCGTATCGTTGATGGCGTCGAGGAAAGAGCGGGCCTTTTCGGAAATGAGCGGGATCCGGCCAAGGGTCTCCCTCTCCATCAGGCCTCGAAGGAGCATCCCGTAGATGTCGGCCATCCACTCGATCTGCTTCCCGGTATACATGTCCTCGCGGTATTCGAAGGTAACGGTATATGTGCCGTCCTTCTTCCACACGTCGACGCTCAGCGGCTCCTTGGCATCCGTAAAGGGGCGGTCGATCTGCTCGGCTGTCTGTCCCGCCAGAGTGAATCCGGTCAGGGAATCTCCCTGATAGGCAAACATGATATCTGCATTCACGCCGAAATCGTGAACTGCCTCTTCGAAGGAATACAGGTCATTGGCCGTCAGAAGTTGGATCTGCTTCTGCACGGAGCGGATGAAGTCCGCTGTCCCCTTATCCTTGTCAAAAGCAGCATAGATGGGGTAGGTCTTGACAAGCATGCCCATGATGCGCATGGTTTCCATCCGCGTCCTGCCGTTATAGATAGAAGTAAACAGCGCTTCCTCCGTGCCTCCCATCCGGGCCAGCAGAACGGCGAAGGCCGATGTGAACAGCGCATTTTCCGTAACCTGATTTGTCTTGCAGAAAGCTGATACATTCTCTGCGGACAGTCCGGGAAGTTCATACTTAAGGAGCGCCGCCCTGCCCGTTTCCTCTTTGTCGGAGGACTTCTCCGGGGAGGGCAGGGAGTCGAGACTGACACCGCCGAAAATCCCTTCGTATACCGCTTTTGCCGCCGGAAGCTCATCGCTTAGGCGGCGCTTCTCTTCATCGAGGCAGAGCTGAAGAGAGGAATACTTCTCCTTTTCCGGCGTCTCTCCCTGATAGGCCTTTTCTATGTCTTCCATCAGCACAGCCACGGAAGTTCCGTCCATCAGGATATGATGGAACACCATGGACAGATACACGGACTTCCTGCTGCGGACGATCCTGATCTTAAAGAGCGGAGCCCTCCGCAGATTGAATACGGTCTGTTCAGCCGACAGGTCGGCCTCAAGAACTGCATCGTCCAGATCGGATTGCTCTACAGGAAGCTCCCATTCAAGATCCGGATGGGCAAGCATGACTGCCACAGCATCTTTATCGGGCTCGATCGAGCTCTTCATGGCCGGATGCGCCTCAACCGCAGCCCGGACCGCCGCTGCGAGGCGCTCCTCATCGACATTCGGACCCACTTTAAGCAGAAGGGGGAGATTGTACTTGTCGCTTGTTTCATCCATCCGGCACTCCAGATAAATGCCAAGCTGGGTCCTCGTGACGGGCGCCCTTTGCACATCCTCCGCATCCGCGTCCTGAGGAGATGCAATCCTGCCTCCTTCGCGCCAGCGAGCTACCAGCGCATTCTCGATATCCAGAAGGCGCATACCGTTAAGGAGGTCTGACACGTCCGGACTGAAGCCGTATTTTTCTGTCATGAGCGACATGAGCTGTACGCTTGAGACGGAGGTAAGTCCTGCCTCGGTGAGCGGAGTGTCCACGTCCACTCTCCTGCCGCCAAGCACAGTCGAGCAGACATCAAGAAGCTCCGTCTCCAGGTCGGTCAGGCCGCGGGCGTCGTCTCCCTTCTCTCTCGATGCGCCTGCCTCCGGCCTTGGAAGCTTCTCCCGGTCCACCTTGCCATTGTCGTTCACCGGCAGTTTCTCAAGCCGCACAA
>CADCPJ010000083.1 GCA_902803245.1 uncultured Lachnospiraceae bacterium
AAAAAAGCGGGGTATCATTGATTATACAATAAGCCCTGCGGACATATTCCGCAGAAAATGCGCAATCACTGTGCAGATTCTGCTTTTTTTCCTCCAGGTTTCAGGCTCCTTGCGGAAGGGAGTTTTTTTATCTATTTTATCCCGCACTTTCTGCCGTCACAGTATGGAAAAATCGGGCTGAATAAGATAAAATGATTCTATATCTTGAAAACAGGTCACTACAGCATAAGATAACCCAGACATAAACAGGTCACTACAGCATAAGATAACCCGGACATATGAGTACAGATGTTATTTCAAAAGACCAGAAGCGCTTCATCGAAGAGATGCGCGCACCTTTTGCCGTGTGTCAGTTTCTGGATAAAGGAGTTGTGACGCACGCCGTGTCGGACGGCTTCTGTGAGCTGTTTGGCTACAGCGACCGCGCAAAGGCCTATTCCGACATGAACCGGAATATGTTCAAGGATGTCCATCCCGATGACGCCGCTCAGTTCACGAACGCCCTTCTCCGGTTCGCAGCCGAAAGGGGAAAGCTTGATCTGATCTATCGCACAAGGAAAAAAAGCGGCCCCGGATATAAGATCATTCACCTTCTCGGTGAGCGAACGCCCCGGGAAGACGGTCTTATGCTCGCCCAGGTCTGGTTTGCGGACGAAGGGGATTACAGGGAAGATGTCGGCACGGATTTAAACTCTGCGATGAGCAGCGCGATTCTTAACGGGAGTCCCGACAGTGCATCCCGCTACGACTATCTGACCGGTCTTCCGAATATGGGGTATTTCTTCGAGCTGGCTGAATTCGGAAGGCAGGAGATCTTAATGAGGGGAGGTTCTCCCGCGCTCCTCTATATCGACCTCGTGGGGATGAAGCACTTCAACCACGAGTACGGATTCGCCGAGGGCGACAAGATGCTGCGGTATTTCGCCCTGCTTCTTAGCAGGACATTTCATGTAAAAAACTGCTGTCATATAAATGCCGACCGGTTTGCCGCATTCATCGAAGAAGACGAGCTTCCCGGGAAGCTTGAAGGCTTCTTTAAGGAATGGCATGATATGGGGGAAGACAAGTATCTTCCGATCTGTGTCGGCATCTACTTAAACAGCACCGAACATGTATCCGTCTCTCTGGCGTACGACCGGGCAAAGATCGCCTGCGACGCCCATAAAGGCACGTATTCCTCGTCCTATAATTATTACAGCGCCACGCTGAGCGAAGGGATAGAAAAGAAGCAGTATATTCTCGAAAACTTTGACCAGGCACTTTCCAGGAACTGGATCCAGGTCTACTACCAGCCGATCATGAGGGCCGTCAACAGGGAAGTCTGTGATGAGGAGGCCCTTGCCAGATGGATCGACCCGGTAAAGGGATTTCTGTCCCCGGCGGACTTCATTCCCTATCTCGAGGACGCCGGGCTCATCTACAAGCTGGATCTCTATGTTCTCGAGAGGGTTCTCGAAAACATTAAGGTCAAGGAGGCCGAAGGGCTGTATATCGTCCCGCACTCGATCAACCTCTCCCGCTCCGACTTCGACGCCTGCGATATGGTCGAAGAAATCAGGCTCCGCGTGGATGCGGCCGGAGTCGGCCGGGACAAGATCAGTATTGAAATTACGGAGAGCGTCATCGGGAGCAATTTCGATTTCATAAAGACGCAGGTCGAGAGATTCCAGGCCCTCGGCTTCCCTGTGTGGATGGATGACTTCGGCAGCGGCTACTCCTCGCTGGACGTCTTAAAGAGCATCAAGTTCAACCTGCTCAAGTTTGACATGGGCTTTCTCCGGAAGCTCGATGAGAACGACGACGGCAGGATCATCCTGACCGAGCTCATGAAGATGGCTCTGGCCCTCGGGATCGATACCATATGCGAGGGAGTCGAGACGGAGGATCAGGTGCGTTTCCTTCAGGAAATCGGCTGCTCCAAGCTGCAGGGCTTCTACTTCAGCAGGCCGAGGCCCATCGAAGACGCCCTTAAATATCACAGGGCACACAGGCAGACCGGGTATGAGAATCCAGAGGAGACAGCCTATTTCGAGCTCATCTGCGGAGTGAACCTCTATGACGTCGGCGTCATTGCGCGCGAGGAGCAGGCCAATCTCAAAAACACCTACAGCACGCTGCCGATGTGCATCATAGAAGTCAACGGAGATCGCACGCGCTTTGTCAGAAGCAACCAGTCCTACCGCGATTTCTTCTGTCGCTTCTTCGGGATTGACCTGTCAAAGCTCGGGCCGGAATTCGTCAAATACGATGCGCCCTTTATGTACAATATCGTCAGGACCTGCTGCGACCAGGGAATCCGCACGTTCTATGACGAGAAAATGCCCGACGGTTCCATCGTGCACTCCTTTGCCCGCCGGATCGGCGTCAATCCGGTCAGCGGAAACATCGCCATTGCCATCGCCGTTCTTTCCATCAGGGAGCCGAACGAGAAGCTGATGATTGAGCAGTTCCTCTCCGTGATTGAGCAGTTCGGGGAGCACATGCCGGGCGGATTCTTTATCTACCGGGCAGATGGCGACGAGGAGCTGCTGTACGCCAACGAGGCGGTTTTTGAAATATTCGGCTGTGAGAACCTGGATGAGTTCAAGGCTCTGACCGGATACACCTTCAAGGGGATGGTGTACCCCGACGACTACGAGAGAATCTCGGTCTCGATCGTGGACCAGGTAAAAGAGAGCCAGGGAGACCTGGACTTCGTGCAGTACCGGATCACCCGCAAGGACGGCGAGATCCGCTGGCTCGACGATTACGGCCACTACATGGAATACGACGACCAGACGAGCCTCTATTACGTCTTCATCTCGGACATCACGGACAAGTACGAGAAGGCGGAATCCGACAAGGCGCTCAGAACCGCCGTCATCGAGACCCTGACCAGGGCCTACGACTCGGTCTGGCTCATCACGGATCTCGAGCATGAGAAGTTTGAATTGTTCCGGATCGACAAGGAGATGGAGCACTTCATTCCGGCGAACGCCGCTGCAAAGATTGAGAAGTTTTCCCAGGCCCTGACCTTCTACTCAAGGCTCGTGCTTGAAGAGGACAGGCAGGGCCTCATGGAAGCGCTGACTCCGGAGAAGATCGCTGAAAACACGGAAGGCGGAATGATCTACTCCGTGCCCTTCCGCCGGGTATTTGAGGATGGAATCCGGCACTACCTGATCGAATTCCACAGGCTTGACCTCCCGGAAGGAAAAACAGGCATTGTCGGCGGCTTCAAGAATGTGGACGAAGAGGAGCGGAGAAAAAGGCATTGATACACATACGGAAGGCTCTCCGATTTAAGCGGAGAGCCTTCCGTTTCTGTTTCCTCATTCCAGCCGTTTTTATTTCTCTATTCCAGCCTTTTTAATTTCCTCATTCCAGCCTTTTTTATTTTCCTCATTCCAGCTGTTTTTATCTCTTCATTCCAGCCGCTTTTATGTTTCTTTTACTGCAGCTCTTTGATCCTCGCGTGGAATTCCTGTAGACTCGTGATTCCCGGAGCCTCGGAGCGCTTCTCGGAGCGGATGCCGGAGGCTGTCGCTTTCGCAGCGGCCATCGTCGTGATGTACGGTATGTGATGGCGGATCGCGCTCTTTCTGATGTAGGAATCATCGATCGCGTCCTTCACGCCTATGGGCGTATTGATAATGAGGTCAATCTCCCCGTTCGCGATCGCATCGAGGATGTTCGGCCTGCCCTCATAGTTCTTTAAGATCCTCTCCGCGCGTATCCCCGCCTCGGTAATCGTCTTCCACGTGCCCTCCGTCGCGAGGATGCGGAACCCGCATTCCGAAAACAGTGACGCGACTTCGACGAGGTCCTCCTTGTCGGCATCCGAGACGCTGATGAGAACCGTTCCGTCAAGCGGAAGGCTTGTGCGGGTTGCTTCCTCAGCAAGATAGAACGCGCGTCCCCAGTGCTCACTTAATCCCAGAACTTCCCCGGTCGAGCGCATCTCCGGCCCGAGGACGGGGTCCACCTCCTGGAACATGTTGAACGGGAAGACCGCTTCCTTCACCCCGTAATAGGGGATCTTCTTTTCCTTCAGGTTCTTCACGGCGGATTCCCTTCCGGTCAGGTCCTTCGTCATGATGTCCGTCGCAATCCGCACCATGTTGATGTCGCACACTTTTGAGACGAGCGGAACCGTGCGGGATGCGCGGGGGTTCGCCTCGATGACGAAGACCTTGCCGTCTTCGATGGCGTACTGCATATTCATGAGTCCGACGACGCGCAGCTCCTCGGCGATCCTCTTCGTATAACTGCGGATCGTACTCACCTGCTCGCCGGTCAGGTGGCGCGAGGGAAGGATGCAGGCGGAGTCGCCGCTGTGAATGCCCGCAAGCTCGATGTGCTCCATGACGGCGGGAACGAATACGTTTTCCCCGTCGGAAATGGCGTCTGCCTCGCACTCGGTCGCGTGGTGAAGGAAGCGGTCTATGAGGATCGGGCGGTCCGGGGTGACCCCTATGGCTGCCCTCATATAGCTCTCCATCTGCCTGTCGTCATGCACGACCTCCATGCCGCGCCCGCCGAGGACGAAGGAAGGCCTCACCATCACCGGATATCCGATCCGGGAGGCGATCTCTTTCGCCTCTTCCACCGTGACAGCCATCCCGGCCTCCGGCATCGGGATCCCAAGCTTTTCCATCATGGCGCGGAAGAGGTCGCGGTCCTCCGCCATGTCGATGGTCTCCGGCGTTGTGCCGAGGATCTTTACCCCGTATTTCTTCAGGTCGGCGGCCAGATTGAGCGGGGTCTGCCCGCCGAACTGGGCGATGACGCCGACCGGCTTCTCCTTGCTGTAGATTGCAAGGACGTCCTCCAGGGTCAGCGGCTCAAAATACAGCTTGTCCGAGGTGTCGTAATCCGTCGATACCGTCTCCGGGTTGCAGTTGACGATGACGGTCGAAAAGCCCAGATCGCGCAGTGCGTAGGCGGCGTGGACGCAGCAGTAGTCGAATTCGATTCCCTGCCCGATCCGGTTCGGTCCGCCGCCGAGGATCATGACCTTCGGCTTCCCGGAGCTTACCGGGTCGAGGTCCTCCGCGAGGTTGTAGCTGGAATAGTAGTAGGCGCTGTCCTTCGTGCCCGACACATGGACGCCCTCCCACTTCTCCGTGACGCCAAGGGACTCCCTCCTTCTCCTGATGTCCTCCTCGGTGATTCCGGTGATCTCCGCAAGATAGCGGTCGGAGAACCCGTCCTTCTTGGCCTTTTCAAGAAGGTCGTCCGGAATCGCGCCGCACTTTGAGGCTGCCGCCGTGATCTCCTCTTCCTCCTCCACGAGCTCTTTCATCTGGTCAAGAAACCAGGTCTTGATCTTCGTGAGCTCATGCAGCTTCTCCACGTCCGCGCCCTTTCGGAGCGCCTCGTACAGGATGAACTGACGCTCGCTGGTCGGGTAGATGAGCATGGACAGCAGCTCATCCAGGGATTTCTCGTGGTAGTCGTTCACGTGTCCGAGGCCGTAGCGGCCCTTCTCCAGGGAGCGGACGGCTTTCTGCAGGGCTTCCTTGTAGGTTTTTCCGATGCTCATGACTTCGCCGACGGCCCTCATCTGTGTGCCCAGATGGTCGCTGACCCCGTGGAATTTCTCAAATGCCCAGCGGGCAGCCTTGATGACGATGTAGTCGCCCCCGGGGACGTACTTGTCGAGTGTTCCGTACTTGCCGCAGGGGATCTCGTCGAGCGTCATGCCGCACGCAAGCATGGCGGAGATCAATGCGATCGGGAACCCCGTCGCTTTTGATGCCAGAGCGCTGGAGCGGGAAGTCCGGGGGTTGATCTCAATGATGATGATGCGCCCGGTTTTCGGATCGTGGGCGAACTGGCAGTTGCACCCGCCTATGACCTGCACCTTATCGACGACCTTCCTCGCCTGCTCCTCGAGCCGGTCCTGAACCTCCTTCGAAATCGTGAGCATCGGCGCAGAGCAGAGGGAGTCCCCGGTATGAACGCCCATCGGATCGATGTTCTCGATGAAGCACACGGTGATCATCTGCCCCTTCTGGTCGCGGACGACCTCGAGCTCGAGCTCCTCCCAGCCGATCACGGACTCCTCGACCAGCACCTGATGGACAAGGGATGCCTGCAGGCCGCGCTCACAGACGATCTTCAGCTCATCCACATTGTAGACGAGCCCGCCGCCGGAGCCTCCCATGGTATATGCGGGGCGGAGAACAACAGGGTAGCCGATTTTAGCGGCGATGGCGACTGCTTCCTCCACGGAGTACGCGACCTGGGACCGCGCCATTTCGATTCCCAGTGCGTCCATCGTCTTCTTGAATTCGATCCGGTCCTCGCCGCGCTCGATCGCGTCGAGCTGCACGCCGATGACCTTGACATGAAAGCGGTCCAGCACGCCCGCCTTCGCGAGCTCCGAACTCAGATTGAGGCCTGACTGGCCGCCCAAATTCGGGAGCAGCGCGTCCGGCCTCTCTTTTTCGATAATCTCTGTCAGCCGCTCGACGTTGAGCGGTTCGATGTATGTGACATCCGCCATCTCCGGATCCGTCATGATTGTCGCCGGATTCGAATTGACAAGAATAATCCGATAGCCTAACTGTCGGAGCGCCTTGCATGCCTGTGTGCCGGAATAATCAAATTCGCAGGCCTGCCCGATAATGATCGGACCGGACCCGATGATCAGGATGCTGTGTATATCTTCCCGTTTCATATGCGTCCTCCTCCAACTTGCAACTCATTTTTCTGAATCATTCTACAGGATATGGTTCACCCTGTCTATAGGAAGGTTGTCATAGAAATGCGCAAAAAAGCCGTCTGCAGTGCAGACGGCATATTCATTCTGCCATATGAAATGATGCGATCAGCTTCTCCTTATCCGTCCGGCTCATCCGCTTGATATGCCACTCACGGCTCAGCGCCTCATGCCTGTCTTTATACTCCTCGAAGTACACAAGCTCCGCCGGAAGGCGGGACCGGGTGTACTTCGCCCCTCTTCCGCTGTTGTGGGCGGCCGCTCTCTTTTTGAGATCCGTCGTCCAGCCGCAGTACAGAGTGTCATCGGAGCACTTGAGGAGATAGACGTAATTCATATAGGAGCACACCTCATGAAAACCGTTATAGTCGTTAACGGGATTGTCTCCGCAAGGGACGCCTTCGGTGTCTTCGAAGCAGAGCACTTCGCCTTCCAAAAAAGCCGGCCGGGCGCCGGAGCCGGTCACGTGGAGAAAAATGCAAGGGACTTGAAGTCCAGACTGCCCTGCCCCCGGAAATAAAGATACAGGGGATGCTGCCCCGGGCGCACGGTGATCGGTATGAGGTCCATCTCCCACTCGCCGTTGTCCACCTGCAGCTCGCATTCTCCTATGCGGTCGCTGCCCGTTTCATCGAAGCTCACTGTCAGCGTGCCGAAGAAGCTGCCTCGCAGCTCGACGGCAAGGAGGTCCGCGTCGAGGAACCGGAAGTATTTGAAGCCGATCTTCGTGCGGTTCTTAATCCCCTCGATAAAGACCGTGTTCTGCCTCTCGGTAACATGGACCATGCCGTCCATGCTGCCGTTGTGGTAATTGATCGTCTCCGGCATCGTGCGGTCCGCGATATGGCAGGCGATCGCGGCGGGATAGCTGCCGGACGCAATGAGTCCGGTGCCGTTGAGGCCGCAGCTCGTGATTTCCGCCTGGACGAAGCTCCCGTCCGGAGCCATCTCGATCCTCTCGGCGCACGCCTGCCGGGAAAACTCCCTTCCGTGAGTCTGCCTGTGATAGAAGACATAGTAGGCGTCCCCGATCCTAATGACGCTCCCGTGGGTGTTTCCGAACTGCATCACGGGCTTTATCCGCCCGTTTATGCCGATGTCGCCGTTTGAGACGAGCGTCCCTCCGTATGAGAACGGGCCCATCGGATCAGGTCCCACAGCATAGCAGAGCTCGTGGCTCTTCTCGCTGGAGTAGATGAAATAATAGGAATCGCCGAATTTCCTCATGGAGGAAGCCTCGAAGAAGGCGTGCCCCTCGTAGGGAGTGCCCTTGGCTGCCGATTTCGAGGGAATGAGTTCGACCACCTCTCCGATGCCGGTCAGCATGTCCTCGCCCAGCTCCACCGCAAAGGAGCGCGTAAAGCCGAAATACAAAAATACTCGCTTCCCTTCCACGTAAACTCCCGGATCAAAGAGGCGCATGGTCTTCTCCATCTTCCGGATCCAGGCATCGGGAGAATTGGGCTCATCCCCGTCCTCACCGTCTTCCGGCATCATAAACGCCGAGGCGCTCTCCGGCAGGGAGACGTTCCCGTAGTAGGAAAACGGACCGGCGGGAGAAGTGCTGACCGCCACGCCGATGGTGTTCAGGCCGTTCAGGGCATAGTACAGGTAGTATCTCCCGTCGGGTCCCAGGGCGCAGTCCGGCGCGTAGAGCTCATACCGCCCATCGGGGTTGGCCGGATCCTGGTCCTTGCGATAGCTGACGCCCTCACAGCGCCAGTCCCGGAGGTTGTCCACCGGAGCGGACCACACGACGTAGTCCTCCACACAGTAGGCCGTGCCCCCCGCGCGGTCGTGCGAGCCGTACACATAGACCCGGTCACCGAATACGTGGGGTTCGCCGTCCGGCACATACTCCGTGAGCGGCATGTAGGGGTTATAGATCTGCTCCATAGTGTTCCCGCCTCCCCGGGGCCTCTTTACATTTCTTCATCCTCAATCTCTTCGTCTTCGCCACCCGTGTAGTCGTAACCGTAGTCGTAGTCGTCCTCGTCTTCGTCTGTAATATCGTAATCATCCGTGTAGTCGTAATCTTCGTCCTCGTAGCCGTCCTCATCCTCATCATCGGGAGTCGGCTCGCCTTCGGTCCAGACCTTCGGGTCAGCGGCATATGTGGTATCGGTTGTGATGCAATAGTACATATCGCCGCGGATATTCGAATAGGTTCTCCCTCTTGCGTCCTCAAACATAGAGCCGCCGGCCGGATGAATCGTGACGGCGCTTCCGTCCTCCGCATAGACCGTAAAGGAATCGTCGCTCTCACCAGAGCTCTTTCTGCTCTCCGTGGAAGCGGCAGCAGTATTGGCAGCGGCAGTATTCTGTGTCTTTGCACCTGTCGAAGAAGTTCCAGCGAGATCCGCGTCCGTTTTGCGAATCCAGCCCGATGCACCGCGCAGGCCGACCACCACCCAGCTTCCGTCATTCTTCAAAATGGGCAGAGTCGTGCCCCCGCCAAGCTGGGCGACCTTGTTTGCACCCGTGTCGTTCCAGGCGTAAACGGTCGTTGTGTCTTCCGTC
>CADCPJ010000084.1 GCA_902803245.1 uncultured Lachnospiraceae bacterium
CTCGCCGAGGAAGATGATGCGCTCCTTTAAGAGTCTCGAGTAGATGTCGTAGCTCCGCTCTCCCATGGCCGTCTGCTCGATGACGTACGGAATCAGTGTATTTCTGATCAAATCAGACCTCCTTCAAGGTATCTGCGATGAGATCGATCGCCTCCTGGACAGCGATGTCTTTTTTCAGCTGCTCTCTCTCATACTCGCCCATGGACTCGCTGAGCTTGGCGGCTTCCATCTGGTATCTCGCGGCGATCTTCTCGATCTCCTCTTCCACCCTGAGGTCAGTGGCCTCAAGATGAGCGTCCTTCGCCACCGCTTCAAGCACAAGGCGGGTCTTAATCTGCTTAAGGGCCTGCGGGCGCATCTCTTCCTTCATCTTCGCCTCGTTCGTGCCCATATACTGGAGATACGTGTCGATCGGGATGCCCTGGCTCTGAAGCTGGCGGGCGTAATCCTGATACATCGAAGTGACCTGCGCGTCGATCATCGCCTCGGGGATGTCCATATTGGAGCTTTCGATCAGCTTGTCGATGGCTTCATTTTCCTTAGCCGTTTTGGCCGCCTGCTCCTTGCGCTCCCTCAGCGTGTCCTCGACGCTCTTTCTGTACTCGTCAAACGTGTCATACTCGGAGACGTCCTGTGCGAATTCGTCGTTCAGCTCGGGAAGCTCCTTCTTCTGGATCTTGTGGATCGTGCATGTGAAGACCGCTTCTTTTCCGGCAAGCTCCTTGGAGTGGTATTCCTCCGGGAAGGTCACGGTGATGTCCTTCGTCTCCTCAAGGCCCATGCCGATCAGCTGCTCCTCAAAGCCCGGAATAAATGAGCCGGAGCCGATGACGAGAGTCTGATTCTCCGCCGTGCCTCCGTCAAACTGAACGCCGTCCACGGCGCCCGAGTAATCGAGGATCACGGTGTCGCCGCTCTCCACCGGGCGGTCCGTCACTTCCACGAGGCGGGAATTCTTGTCCTGCTCCCTCCCGATCTCCTCATTCACTTCTTCCTCGGTCACGGTCACTTCCTGCCTGCTGACTTCGATGCCTCTGTACTCCCCGAGCTCGACCTCCGGGCGCACAGCGACTTCCGCCGTGTAGATAAACGGCTTGCCCTTCTCGATCTGTGTCACATCAAAGACAGGGCGGGACACGAATTCGAGACCCGTGCCGTCCGCTTCCTCGCCATAGGTCTGGTTGATCAGATCATTGGCTGCGTCCTCAAAAAAGATTCCTGCCCCGTAGATCTTCTCCAGCATGCGGAGAGGGGCGTGGCCCTTGCGGAATCCCGGAATGGAGATGCTCTTCTTGTTCCGGTTATAGACAGCCAGTATTGCCTTCTCAAATAAATCTGCCGGCACCTCTACCGTCAGCTTCACCATATTGTGCTCTAATCTCTCGACCTGTGTGCTCATCTTTCCTCCATCTACTTACATATCCATATATTCACTCGGGAAAATGCCATAAAGCGGCGTCCCGGATGTTCACAGCCGTTTTATCAGTATAACACAGGGTTTTCACTGTGAACAGTCTTTTTTGGCAGTCCGTGCTCTTTGTCTTTCCGGCAGCCCGTACTCTTTGTCTTTCCGGCAGCCCGTGCTCTTTGTCTTTCCGGAAGCCCGTGTTCTTTCGCTCTAATAGACAATGCTCTTTGCGATCTCATCCGCCCTGTCCGCACCAAAGATGAGCTCGATCAGCTTAAGCGAGAAGGGAATTGCGGTTCCGGCGCCGCGGCTCGTGATAGCCTTGCCGTCCACGACGACCGGACTGTCCGTCACCGCCTCCGCTCCGCATTTTACAAGCTCGCCCTCAAGACCCGGGTAGCAGGTCGCTCTCTTACCCTTTAAGAGCCCGTGTGCGGCAAGAACAGTCGGGGCCGCGCAGATGGCGCTCACAAAGCTGCCGCCCTTTGCTGCATTTTCCAGCTGTCTCTTTACTCCCTCGTGCGCCCCGAGGTTCCTCGTCCCCGGCTGCCCTCCGGGAAGGAAGAGGAGGTCCGCGCCGTCCGATGCGCCCTCCGACCACATCTCATCGGCGCTCACCTCGATCCCGCTGCGCCCGGTGACGCGGAGGGAACCGCCGATCGAGACCGTCGTGACGGATGCGCCCGCCCTTCTTAAGAGGTCGACCACCGTGAGGGCTTCTATCTCTTCAAATCCCTCTGCAAGATATACACATACTTTGCTCATGGCATTTTTCTCCTCTTACAGTTTTGCGATTCTCTCGAGGGCGGCCTTTGAATTCTCGTGGGTGCCGAACGCGGTCAGGCGGAAGAAGCCTTCTCCGTTCGGCCCGAAGCCGCTGCCCGGGGTGCCGACCACATTGGCCCTCTCAAGGAGATAGTCGAAGAAGTCCCAGCTGGACATCCCGTCGATGGTCTTCAGCCAGATGTAAGGGCTGTTGACGCCGCCGTAGACGGTGTATCCCATTTTCTTCAGGCCGTCATAGATCGTCTTTGCGTTCTCCATGTAGTACTCGACGAGCCCCATGATGGAAGCCCTGCCTTCTTCCGTGTAGCAGGCGGCTCCGGCTCTCTGGATGATATAGGGCGCCCCGTTGTACTTCGTGCCGTGGCGGCGGGCCCACATATCCCGGAGGGACGCTTCGCCGCACATGAGGTCCTTCGGAACGACCGTGTATCCGAGACGCACTCCGGTAAAGCCCGCATTTTTGGAAAAGCTCCGGATCTCGATGGCGCACTCCCTCGCCCCCTCGCACTCGTAGATGGAGTGCGGCACGTTGTCCTCAGAGATATAGGCCTCATACGCCGCGTCGTAAATGATGACGCAGCCTTCCTTCCTGGCATAATCCACCCACATCTGAAGCTGCGTCTTCGTGATCGCGGCTCCGGTGGGGTTGTTGGGGAAGCACAGATAGATGATGTCCGGGCGCTCCTTCGGGAGATCGGCCACAAAGCCGTTTGCCTCCGTGCAGGGCATGTAGATGACATTCGACCAGTATCCGGTTGCCGCGTCATAGGTCCCGGCGCGTCCGGCCATCACGTTGGAGTCCACGTAAACCGGGTAGACGGGGTCGCAGACCGCGATCCTGCTGTCGGCGGCGAAGAGCTCCTGAATATTGCCGGAGTCGCATTTCGCTCCGTCGGAGACGAAGATCTCATCCGCGCCGATGTCACAGCCGCGGGACCTGAAGTCATTTTCCGCGATCGTCTCCCTGAGGAAGGCATATCCGAGATCCGGGGCGTACCCGTGGAAGGTCGCGCCGTCCGCCATCTCATCCACAGCCGCATGGAGAGCGCTGATCACCGGGGCCGTGAGAGGCTGTGTGACGTCCCCGATTCCGAGCCGGATGACGGCCTTGTCCGGATTCGCCTCCGTGAAGGCCGCGACCTTCTTCGCGATGGTGGAGAACAGATAACTGCCCGGGAGTTTCTGGTAGTTGTCGTTGATTTTGAACATGGGTTCCTCCTTCCCTTTCAACATATATGAAAGCGGTGCAAATGGAGACAGTCGCTGTTGTCACTTCTTGCATGCGGCAGTGAAGACAGTCACAATGATCACGTCTTGCATGCGGCAGTGAAGACAGTCCCCTTATTTTATGTCCGGCATGCGGCGGCGGCGTCCGGCAGAAGCGTCACGTCGCCTTCAAACACTTCTTTGGCGGGACCGGTCATGAAAATGGTGCCGGACGCCTCATCAAAGGAGATCTCAAGATC
>CADCPJ010000085.1 GCA_902803245.1 uncultured Lachnospiraceae bacterium
CCGCCTGGAAAGAGACCTCGCTCACCTCATCGCCGGCTGAGGCCGTGGCGTCAAGGTCGGCATCCGTGCTCGCAGAGATGACGCTGACCTCGTCATTTTTCTCATCAAAATGGACCGCATGGACACCTTCCGCGGATGCGTCCTCGCTGCGGGTGATCGCTTCATTCTTTAAAAGGGAAATGTTTACCGAAACCGGAGCTGCGGGAGTGATCTCCTCGCCGTCTGCGCCGAGAATGGTGATGTCGAAGAAGCGGGCATCTGTGACAGTTCCGTTTACGGAGTTGTCCTCATTGACCGCGTTCTGGGCATCGCTAATGTAATTGTCGAACTCGGGATTCCTCCGGGTGATCTCCGTGACGCTGAGAGTGGCATCAGCGGGAATCTTCGCTTCTGCTGTATAGGATAAAGTGATGTAGTAATGATTCTCCTTTGAAGCCGTCAGCACGCCTTCAGAGGCATCCTCAGCAGCGTCGGAATCCTCCTTCTCAGACTCGTCAGAGGAAGCATTCTCTTCATCTGTCTCTTCGCCGTCCTGCTGCTCTTCTTCCTTCTCTTCATCCGAAGAGGAGTCCTCTGCATCTTCGTCCTTTGCTTCTCTTTCCTTTTCCTCATCGACGGAGCCATCTTCTGCCCCATCGTTTTCTTCTGTACCGTCTTCTGTATTATCTTCTGTGTTATCTTCTGTATTCTCTCCTGAATTCTCTTCTGAATTCTCTTTGGAGTCGTCTCCGGATTCCGTTCCAGAGTCCTCTGTTCCATCTTCAGCCTCTGTATCCATCCGGCCGTCAGCGTCCTGTAAATCCGCTGCTGTGTTTTCTCCGTCTGTGCTCTGTGAATCCTCTGCTGCGTTTTCTCCGTCTGTATTCTGCGAGTCCTCTGCCGCCGTCCTGCCGTCAGCATCCTGCGAATCTTCTGTTCCGGCCTGTCCTTCCGGATACTGGAGTTCCTCCTGGTTCTGCTGATCCTCTGCGGCCTGCTGCCCGTCTGCGCTCTGCTCATTCTCTGCGGCCTGCTGCCCGTCTGCGCTCTGTTCATTCTCTGCGGCCTGCTGCCCGTCTTCGTTCTGCTGATTTTTTGAGGCGTGCCATTTGCAGAAGTCCGCTGCCGCTTTGCCCCATTTTTCTTTTTCTTCTTCCTCCTCGGAGACCTCGACTCCTTCTTCCACCTGACCGTCATTTCCGGCCATGTCATTTACAAATGGATCCTGTCCCTGCACCTCAATGGAATCAAGAAACTGAGGGCTGTCCGGAGCTCCTGTATTGACGGTTGACTCATCGAATCCGATGTCAGCGCCGTTTTCCGTGTCGTCCGCTCCGGCCATGGGATCCTCGAATACGCCCTCGTTACTGTCATTTACATAAGTGCCGGCGACGGTTGCTTCCATATTATTGTCTGAAGAGCCTCCGCCTGCAGCGAGGGATTCAAACTGGTCGATGAAGTAACCGCGGTCCTCCGAAACCTCTTCGACGGAGACGGCTGTGGCCGGCAGGATAAGTGCATACACCGTGCAGAACACGACCAGTGCTGCGGCCACAGCGAGTGCACGCATCCACCAATGGTGGGATATATGCTTTTTGAGCATATTCTGCTCAAAATCTTTCCCGTGATTGTTCTTTTTTTTCTGATCATTACGTCTCGCAGCCATGGCCACTCTCCCGGAAGCAAATAGATGTATATAGATATGTAATACAAATGTGATGTTCTGTTGTAACTGTTATCGATCTCTTTTTGATGTCTTTTTGCTGATCGTATACTTCTTACCAGAATTATTATTAACAGCCCGTGAAGCTACAGCTTTTCAAAGCTCGACAGCGGCCAGACCTTGAAAATCAGCTTGCCCACAATCTGTTCCGAAGCCACGCAGCCCACCGCCTTGTTCCTGGAATCGATAGAGATCGCCCGGTTGTCTCCCACCACGAAGATCCGGCCTTCCGGAACCTGGTAGGGGAGCTCGATGTTCGTGTCGCCGAATGCCTTGTCTTTGAGGTAAGGCTCCTCGAGGCGTACCGAGTTGATGTAGAAATTGCCGTCTTCGTCGATGTCAACCCAGTCTCCGGCCTGAGCGAGGACTCTCTTCACAAGAATGTTGTTGTTGTAGTAAAAAGCCACGATGTCGCCGGGCTGAAAGTCGCCGGACTTCATGGAGACGACGATCGTTCCGTCCGGAAGCGTCGGAGCCATCGAGGAGCCGTAGATTCTTAAGACCGGCATCCAGAGCGTCGCAACCAGAACGGCGATCGCGGCTACCACCACGAGCGTAAAGGTTGTGCTTCTGAGCACAGACCGGAAGCGCTTGTTGTATTCCAGGCGATCCAGTTCAGTCTCCAGCTGCTCTATGGTCGGATAGTCCGGCTTCCCTTCTTCGTTGTATATGTTTCTGTATCTTGCCATGTTTTATTGTGAGCTCCTTAGTTTCCGAGACCGGTGTACATCGTCAGAGGGCTTTGTCCCTCATGGAATTCTTTGGCCTCCCTGGAGGCAATCGTTCGTTTTAAATATCCGCGGGCCTCCCGGAGGCCTGTGTTCCTCTTAATCCGCTTCAGGCATCTCACACTGCTCTGCCTGTTCCGGCTGCTTATCGCGGATTCCGAGCTGAAGCTTCAGCTGTTCGACGGCCGTCTCAGTGACCTGCAGCTCTCTCTTCGTCAAGTCAAGCTCGCGGGTGAGTTCAGTGCGGGTTCTCTCCAGCTCCCTGGTGAGTTCCTCCTTAACCTGCTCGTATTCCCTGGACTGTGTCAGGAAGAGCTCAATCAATTCTTTTCGAGACAGCTTCCGAAGTTCTTTTGAAGTCATGCGCCGCAACCTCTCTGTCTGCTTCTGATCTGAAAATGGCAGAGTCGCAGCCGGTCAGGCCCATCTGCCATATATAGGATACATCATTTCATCATTTTATGTCATACGTTTCATCAAAATTATGGATGTTTGTGAAATATGCCCTCATTTTCCTCACAATTCCCGTCTACCCTTGAATCTACGGGTTTTTTGGCAATGCAAGGAGTCTGAAATCGATATTTCAGGTATCAAAAAAAGCGCTTTCCGGAGGTCACACAGAGGTCACGTGACCAATTTGTTCGTGTGTTTTGCACAAATCCGCCATAAGATGGTCATAGAAACTGCGAAAATGAGCACGAAATTGTTTTCGCTTGTGACCCCGCAGGTCATGTTGGCATTCGCTTTACGATAATTCATCGAAATATCTTATATGGCATTTCTCACTAAATTTTTCGAAATTTTCATCGAAAATTAATCACATTCACACTGTCCAATTTGCACAAACAAAAAAAGCCGCCTCTGAGAGCTGTTCAGAGGCGGCCTAAATGCGCACATTTATCTGTATTTGTATGCTGTTTGTAATACTCTTTCAAGCACGAAATCGGTGTTGAATCGGTATGTTTCAGTTGTCCGCATACTTGTTGATGAAGCCGATCTTGTTGAGCGGCCAGTAGCGGAGTCCGGCGCGCCCGACGATCTTTTCCTTCGCGACGCAGGTGTTCTTCCAGAAGCGGGAATCGTTGCTGTGCGCCCGGTTGTCGCCCATCATGAAATAATAGCCTTCCGGGACAACATATGGACCGAAGTCGTCGTGGAGGTCCGTGCTCACGAAGCTTTCATTTTCCATATCATTGACGCCGTTGATGTAGACCTGGCCGCCTTTCAGCTCGATTGTGTCTCCGGGCAGGCCGATGATGCGCTTCACGAAGAGACGGGACTCGTCGTCCGGAAACTTGAAGATCACGATCTCGTAGCGCTTCGGGTCCGAGCTTATGTAGGCCAGCCGGTTTCCGAAGACGTGCTCCCCGGTCATGATCGTGGTCTCCATCGACGCGGAAGGGATCCTCGCATTGATGATGATAAAGGTGTTGAGGAGAATCGCCAGCGCAACAACAATCAGATAGGGGTAGATCTCGCGTATGACTCTTCCCACCGTCCAGGGCTCCTTCTTCTTTTCAAGCTGTTCGCCCGACGCATCCGCGCCGTCGATGTTGGGATTCTTTTCCTCTTTGTTCTGCATTTCGCTCATAGTATGTCCTCATCATTTTGTCTGCTGATTTTTATGGCGACCATCAGGCGGTAAGGGGAGCACGCCCCGATGCCGCGCTGTTTATGTGGCAGCGGAGACCTTTCCCCGATGCCGCGCTGTTTATGTGACAATGGGGGCTGTCCCCGATGCTGCGTTTTTTATGTGACAATGGGGACTGTCCCCGATGCTGCGTTTTTTATGTGACAATGGGGACTGTCCCCAATGTCACGCTTTTACCGGAGCAGGTAAACTTCCGTAAAATGGTTAAACCGCTCAGAGAACTCGTCGATCGGGTTGTCCACAAAGATATCTGCCCAGTCCTGATTGTTCATCGCAGAGCCGCCGTGATCCTCAAGGGTGTAGACGTGGCCGTCGATCAGCAGCTTGTCTCCGAAGTAGAGCCCGAGACGTGAGCAGGTCGCAGCGGAGACCGCCACGGTTCTGCCCGGGACAAGGGGAGCGCCGCTCGCCGTCATGCCGACATAGGGTCCCTGGTCCTCCGGCGTATCCATATAGGCCGTGAGGCGCCACAGTCCCAGATCGATCACCGTCGAATAGTTGCCGGCGTTGTCGCTGTTGTCCCATCCCGCCGCGCCGCTTTCAGCCACGCGGACCCTCCGGACCGCAGTCTGTGTGCGCCCGTCTTCGGCTTTCAGCTCGTAGGAGACGGGGTATTCGCCGACCTTCGTCAGGTCCAGAGCGCTCGTATCCGCCGTCACGGAAGCGATCTTGCTGTCGTATCGGATGCCCTCCATCGGGTCAAATGAGGAGTTGACCGTGACTTTCTTCTCCCCCTCCATCCCGTAGAGGTAGTATTCCAGATTCTCGTAGACCGTAACGAAGATGGTCTCGTAGCTGATGTTCTGGTCCATATCCGCGATGGTGTAGGTGAGCTCCCAGGTGCCGAGCTTCCCCCAGTCCACGCCGTTCATGTTGCAGAGCACCGTGCCGATGGTGTCGTCCCAGGAAATGCCCGCCATAGGATCCGGAACCATGCCCTCGATGATGCTGAAGTCGCGGATGCCGTGCACGTGTGCAGCTGTGCCGGTGTCATCGGCTGTCCCCTCCCGGTTTGCACTATCTGCCGGGGCCGGATCGCTGTCACCGGACAGATTGTTCCGGGTGCCTGCATCACTTTCCGGGCCGCCGGAGGCAGAATTGCCCTTGGCGCCGGAGTCCATGCCCACCGCAGAAACCCCGCTCTCCGAAGCCCGCACGGGCTCAGAGAAGACCACGGGAGCGGTCAGCAGGGCAAGCGCCAGA
>CADCPJ010000086.1 GCA_902803245.1 uncultured Lachnospiraceae bacterium
GATAACAACGATCTGAAAAAGGCATCATATCAGCTGACTTCTCTGTATTGAGTATTTGCCTGGTCATAGAGACGATGGGTCAAAAAGCTGAAAGAAAGCGGTACAGAGCGCAGGAGCCAATAACTCATAATCAAGAACAATTCTTCTTTATCCGAAGGCCGACGCAAAGACCGCATCAAAGTATCCCGCCGATTATAGGAGAGGATGCCCACAAAACAGTTTGAGATCGGTGTGAAACTTCATCTTTTATGGCTGACCGCTTTGAGGAACAGGATAAAGCACAAGGCTGTTTTCCCTGATGCTGAGGATCCATGGGTTCCCGTAAGCAAAAACGATATGAAATTTCTAAATCAGATGATGAGCCGGGAATGGAAAACATTTATATAGATTCCTGCAGACAAAGTTTATAAACGGACCGAAGGAATCCGACATTTTACAATTCTTAAACAAGAAAGGATATAACTAATTGAATAACGGACATTGCTGAGCGGCCGCTGTACTGATCCAGACGAGAAGATGGTACGGTGGCCGCTCTTTTTGTGTTTCTATGGTTTATCCGGGATGTCTGCCCGGGCCTTTGCGTTTCTGTGGTTTATCCGGGATGCTTGCCCGGGCTTTTGCGTTTCTGTGTTTTATCCGGGATCTTTGCCCGGGCCTTTTTATATGTTGAAGGTCATGAGCTGATGTGAGGCGGGGTGGCGGAAAGTGAGGGAAGCGGACATGAGAGCGATCTCTCCCCTTGCAAGGTTTGCCGCTGCTCCGGATTCCGGGGGGGCGCCGTATTTCCGGTCCCCCGCGATGGGCATGCCGGCATTTGCGAGCTGCACCCGGATCTGGTGGTGCCTGCCGGTCTTAAGCTCGATCTCGAGTTCTGTCAGCCGCATTCCGACCCTCTCGGGTTCGGGCGCTGCCGGGGTGCCCATTTTTATAGAACTGTCGAGTGCTGCTGGGGTGCCCAGTTTTATAGAGCTGTTGGGAACTGCCGGGGTGTTCATTTTTACAGAGCTGTCGGGAACTGCCGGGGTGCCCATTTTTCCGGAATCGTCGGGACCCGGGATGCGCTTCCACAAAAGAATGGCCTTCTTTGGCGCGTGCTTCCCCTTCATGCTTTTGACTTCCTGCTCCGTGGCGACGCGGGAAGTGTTCGTCCTGCCGTCCTTTATGAGATAGTCCACAAGCTCCCCTTCGTCCGCCGGAACGGGCCCGCACACCTTCGCGCGGTATAGTTTTCTCATCGTCCCGTCCGTGAGCTGCTTTGAGAGCTCCGCAGCCGCCCGCCCGTTCCTGGCGAACACAAGAATTCCCCCCACGACCTGGTCCAGGCGGTGCACCGGGAAGATCGTGTTCTGTGCGCCGCCCTGCACGCGGCCATGTGTGCCGTCCTTCATGCCGCCCTGCGCGCGGCTGTGCTTGTCGTCCTTCATGCCGCCCTGCACGCGGCCATGTGTGCCCTCCTTCATGCCGCTCTGCGCACGGCCGTGCTGGTCGTCCTTCATGCCGCTCTGCACGCAGCCCTGCCCCATGGCATATGCCATAAGCAGCCTGACGAGGTCCGGCTCCGTCACCCGCGCGCTCTCGACGGCGAGCCCGGCCGGCTTGTTGGCGACGATGATGTCCCTGTCTTCGTATATAACTATGGAAGCGATATCCGGTGTCAAGTGTTTTTTCCTCCAAAACGTGACAATGGGGACTGTCCCCAATGTCACATTTTAGCTTGAATCGGGGCGGGAGACAAGGACGGGCGGGGAATTCGCGGGTTTCAGGATTCGTGTATATCCGATGTAGTAATTTGCCTGTGGATATGTTACACTGATGGGTGTTTTTACGACAAAAACTGTGGACGGAACGTAAAAATATACGTTTTATCAGGAGGTGGTAGGGAATGATTGAAGATACCATCCGTGCCGTAAAGGAAGCGGAGGCCAAGGCGGAGACCATTGTGGCCGATGCCGGCAAAAAGGCGGACGGGATCGTCCGCGACGCTGAGGCGGAAGCGGCCCGGCTCATAGAAGAGGCGAAGGCAGATGCCAAAAAGCACGAGGCTTCCATCATCGACAAGGTGAAGTCTGTTGGCGAAGAGAAGCTTCGCACGGCGGATCTCGAGGCAGCGAAGGAAGCGGAGCTGCTCCGCAGTGCAGCCAGGCCGCATGAGGCCGCTGCGGTCGATGCGGTGATTGACGCACTTCTTGGATGAGCAGCTGCAAAACTCCCCGGCCGCATAAGCCGGATGAGAGTGCAGAGCAGTGAATCGATGTATAAGGAGGCACATGCATGGCGATTGTAAGTATGCAAAAGCTAAGCATCTGTGCGAATAAGAAAAACCGCAAGGCGATACTTGAGACCTTGCAGGAGCTCGGAATCGTGGAAATCTTTACGGACGGAATCGAGGACGAGGACCTGCATGTGACGGACACCCAGCGTGCCAGAGCCAAGTACGAAAAGAGGGCGGAATCTTATGACCGGGTGCTCAAACTTCTGGATACCTATTCCCCGGGCAAGAAGAGCGGCGGGCTCTTCGGCGGGCTGGATGAGATCAAGAAGGCAGATGTAGAGAAGATCGTTAAGAACAGAAGGCAGTACAATGAGGACACGGTCCGGATACTGCGTGACGAGAAGGAGATGTCCGAGTTTGGCGGCCTCATCGTGAAGAACCGGAACCAGATCGAATCCCTCCGCCCCTGGCAGGAGCTGGGAATTCCGATGAACACGGAAGGGACGAAGAGCTCCACGGTCTTCATCGGGACGCTCCCCGAGCCCGAGACACGTGAGTCGCTCTATGCGGCTGCCGCGAAGGACCTCCCGGAGCCGGTGTCCATCAGCGCCGAGGTGATCTCTGCCGGCCACGAACAGACCTGCATTTCCGTCGTCTGTTTGAAGAGGGACGCCGCGAAGGTGGAGGAAAACCTGCGGTCCATCGGATACGCCAGACCGTCCCAGATGGTGGACGACATTCCGTCCGCCGCGACGATTGCCCTTGAGAAGGAAATCGAGGAGTACGAAAAAGAGATCGAGAGCCGGAAAAATGACATCATTTCCTTCGCTGGAAAGCGTGAGGACTACCGGATCGCCGCGGACTACTACCGCTCGAGGGCGGAGAAGTACAGGCTGCTCGGCACGATTCCCCAGTCGAAGAGCGTCTTCTTCATAGAGGGATGGATCCCCGCGGACAAGGCGGACAGGGTCTCAAAGCTCCTCACGGAGAGATACGGCGCGCTCGTCGAGATGGAAGAGACGCGCAAGGACGACGTCGAGCCGACGGTGCTCAAAAACAACCGCTTCTCCCAGGCGGCGGAAGGCGTTCTCGCCTCCTACGGGCTCCCGCAGCACGGACACGTGGATCCGACGTTCATCATGTCGATCTTCTACGTCATTTTCTTCGGAATGATGCTCTCGGACGGCGGATACGGCATCGTGATGTTCGTCGCCTGCGCAGTCATATTGAAGAAGTTCCCCAATATGGCGTCCGGAACTAAGAAAATGATGCAGCTCTTCTTCTGGTGCGGCATTTCGACGGCCTTCTGGGGATTTATGTACGGCGGCTTCTTCGGAGACGCGATCGATGTGGTCGCGAGGACCTTCTTCGGATACAATGGCCCGGGCATCTTAAAGGCCTGGTGGTTCGAGCCGCTGAAGGACCCGATGAGACTTCTCGTTTGGTGCATGCTCTTCGGAGTGATCCACCTCTTCGTGGGACTTGGAATCAAGGGCTTCGAGGTCTTAAGGTCCGGCGATTATGTCGGCTTCTTCGCGGACATCCTCGCGTGGTACGCGTTCCTCATGGGACTCATTCTCCTTCTTGTGCCGTCGGATCTCTTTAAGTCCATTGCGGGCATGGAGTTCCATTTCCCGGCATTTGTGGGACCCCTCGCGAAGGGGCTTGCCATCGGAGGCATGCTGGTCATCATCGTGATGTCCGGCAGGGGCCGGAAGAACTGGGGGCTTCGGATTGCCCTCGGACTCTATGACATCTACGGCGTGACGAGCTGGCTGAGCGACGTGCTCTCCTATTCGAGACTGCTTGCCCTG
Organism: uncultured Lachnospiraceae bacterium; assembly: GCA_902803245.1. Lineage (GTDB taxonomy): Bacteria > Bacillota > Clostridia > Lachnospirales > Lachnospiraceae > Chordicoccus. The sequence goes on from CADCPJ010000086.1 coordinate 4,027, forward strand.
GGTCTCGCGACGGGAGTCATCGCCAGCGTCATCAATATGATGGCGAGCATGTTCGGCGGGGGAATTGTCGGAGCGATTCTCTTTATCGTCATTTTTCTTCTGGGGCACACCCTCAATATCGGCATCAATGCACTCGGTGCATATGTGCATACAAACCGTCTCCAGTACGTCGAGTTCTTCGGAAAATTCTACGAGGCCGGCGGGAGACCCTTCATTCCATTTCAAACTGCGAACAAATATGTAGAGGTTAAGGAGGAAAGGTAACTATGAATTCAGGAATGGTATTTGCAATCCTTGGTGCGGCACTTTCGACAGCACTTGCAGGCATAGGCTCCGCATGGGGCGTCGGTATCGCAGGCCAGGCGGCCGCCGGCGTTGTCTCTGAAGATCCCGACCAGTTCGCCAAGGTTCTGCTTCTGCAGCTCCTTCCGGGCACACAGGGCATTTACGGCCTTCTGGTGACGTTCATCACCCTGTCGAGAATCGGCGTTCTCGGCGGCACACCGATCACAGACGTCCACACCGGACTTATGTACCTCTTCGCCTGCCTCCCGATCGCTATCGTCGGACTGGTTTCCGCTTACCATCAGGGCAGAACATCCGTATCGTGCATCGGCCTCGTCGCAAAGAAGCCGGATCAGTTCGGTAAGGCCATGCTCTTCCCGGCGATGGTTGAGACCTACGCGATCCTTTCTCTGCTTGTCTCCATCCTTGCAATCACAAACATCAAAGTCGGCTGATAATCAAAGTCCTATGCCGCTTTGCGCGTGAGCGCGGGTGATACATTTCGTCAGCGGCTGTAAAAATGATCCGATTTCTAAGGAGAGAAACACGATGGCAGGAATTGACAATATCACAAATGAGATCCTGCAGGAGGCGGAAAACAAAGCTGCGGCCATGAGCGCCGACGCCAGGAAGCGGGCGGAAGACCTGCTGGATGGCGCGAGGAAGAAGTGCGAGGAGATCGCGGCGAAGGGCACGGAGAGAGGAAAGGCTGAGGCCGAGGCCTATGCCAGCCGCGTCGTCTCCCAGGCAGGGCTCAGAAAGAGACAGGCACTACTGAAGGCGAAGCAGGACATCATATCCGATGTCATTGATAAGGCCATGGAGAAGCTCGCCTCAAGGGAGACCGGGGACTACTTCGCGATGCTCATAAAGCTTGTCGGAGCCCATCTCCAGAAGGGAGACGGGGAGATCCTCTTCTCAAAGAGGGATCTGGAGCGGCTGCCGAAGGGTTTTCCCGAGGAAGCCGCGAAGCTCGCCGAGGCGGCGGGCGGAAGCCTGACCGTCTCCAAAGAGACTGCGGACATCGAGAACGGCTTTATCTTAAGATACGGCGGAGTAGATGAAAACTGCACTTTGAAAGCGCTCTTTGCCGAGAAGAGGGACATTCTCTCTGACACCGTCGCGAAGACGCTGTGGCACAAGGAGAACACGGATGGGTGATCTGGATTATGTATATGCCGTCGCGCGGATCCGTGTGAAGGAAAAATCGCTTCTTAGCGACATGGACATCAGCCAGATGGCCGGCATGAACGACGCAAAGGGCGTGCTCGGCTACCTGGAGGACCGGGGCTGGGGCGATGCGAACTCGAACGGAGATCCCGAGGCGGTGCTCGCAGCGGAGGAGAGGAAGACGATGGAGCTCGTCCGCGAGCTGAAGGTGGACCCTTCCGTCTTCGCGCTCCTTAAGTATCCGAACCTCTATCACAACCTGAAGGCCGGGATCAAGGAAGTCTGCGTCTCCGAGGAGAACCCCGGGGCGTTCTATCCGGATGAGAAATACGACCGCGGGGAGATGATCCGGATCCTTAAAGAGCGGGACTTCAAGGCGCTCCCCGAGCACATGCGCGCCGTCGCGGAGCGGGCCCTTGCGGTGATGCTCGAGACGAGGGACGGGCAGAAGTGCGACGTCCTGGTCGACCGCGCCTGCCTCGATGCGATGATCGCGGGAGGCAAAAAGCAGAAAAATGCCCTATTAAGGGATTACGTGGAGTCCACGGTGGCCGTCACCAACATCAAGGTCGCGGTCCGGGCTCTAAGGACAGGAAAGAACATGGGCTTCCTGAAGGAGGCGCTCTCTCCGTGCAGGACTCTCGATGTGCGGCTTCTGGCCGTTGCAGCTTCGGAGAGCGAGGAGAGCCTTCTCAACTACCTCGAGACCCACGGCTTCCGCGAGGGGGCCGAGGCGCTGAAGGAATCCCCTTCCGCCTTCGAGAGATGGTGCGACAACCGGCTGATCGAGACGATCCGGCCGCAGAAGGTGAATTCGGTCTCCATGGGTCCGATCATCGCCTACTATCTGGCGAGACAGAACGAGATCAAGACCGTCCGGATCATCCTCACTGCGAAGGCCAACGGCTTTTCGGAGGAGGCGACCCGGGAGAGAGTGAGGGAGATGTATGTATAAGATTGCAGTCATGGGTGATTATGACAGTATCTATGGCTTCGCTTCCCTCGGGCTCACGACATTTCCCGTGGAGAGAGGAACCCCGGAGGAGGAAGCTTCGAAGGTGCTGAGAAACCTCGTGGAGAGCGACTACGGCGTGATCTACATCACCGAGGAGCTTGCAGGGCGCATCGGCAGGGAGATCTCGAGATATTCCGGGAGCATCATGCCGGCGATCATACAGATCCCCGGAGTCCGGGGCAACACGGGAGCCGGCATAAGAAACGTGAAGAAGTCCGTGGAGCAGGCGGTCGGCAGCGACATCCTGTTCTCGGGCAGCTGATGCGCCGGGGCGGACATAAGATTCACTGCGCAGCTGCAGAGCTTATAACGGCTGTAACAACTATAAAGAGGAGTGGAATTTTTAAGCTCCCGGATGTGATGTGAAGCAGCACGGGCGTGACTTGAAAAATTCCGCATCCAATAGACAGTAAGTCAACTTACAAAACTGAGTTTTGGGAGGAGTGTGGTCAGCATATGAGCACAGGTACGATATTGAAGGTGGCCGGGCCGCTCGTCGTTGCGACGGGCATGCGAGACGCCAATATGTACGACGTCGTCCGCGTGAGCCGCGAGCGCCTGATCGGTGAGATCATCGAGATGCACGGCGACCAGGCCTCGATCCAGGTCTATGAGGAGACTCAGGGCCTCGGCCCCGGTGAACCGGTAGAATCGATGGAAGTCCCGCTCTCCGTGGAGCTGGGACCGGGACTCATGGGCTCCATCTATGACGGAATCCAGAGACCGCTGAACAAGATCATGGAAGCGACGAACAGCAACCTCCTGTCCCGCGGAGTGGAAGTGGCTGCCCTTGACCGCGCGAAGAAGTGGGAATTCGTCGCCACGGCTTCCGTGGGTGAGGAAGTGGAAGCCGGAGACATCCTCGGAACAGTCCGCGAGACTCCCGTCGTCGTCCAGAAGATCATGGTTCCCTACGGCGTGAAAGGAAAGCTGAAGAGCATCAGCTCCGGCTCCTACACGGTCGAGGAGACCATCGGCGTCGTCGAGACGGAGAAGGGCGACGTGACACTGACCCTCATGCAGAAGTGGCCGGTGCGCCGCGGCAGACCCTATGCGAAGAAGCTGCCGCCGGATATGCCGCTCGTCACGGGACAGCGCGTCGTCGACGCGTTCTTCCCCATCGCCAAGGGCGGCGTCGCCGCGATCCCCGGGCCGTTCGGGTCCGGAAAGACGGTCACGCAGCACCAGCTCGCGAAATGGGCAGAGGCCGACATCGTCGTCTACATCGGCTGCGGCGAGCGCGGAAATGAGATGACGGACGTCTTAAACGAGTTCCCCGAGCTGCAGGATCCCCGCACGGGCGAGTCCCTGATGCAGAGAACCATCCTGATCGCCAATACTTCCGACATGCCGGTGGCGGCCCGCGAGGCTTCCATCTACACCGGAATTACGATGGCCGAGTACTTCCGCGACATGGGCTACTCCGTGGCCCTCATGGCGGACTCCACCTCCCGCTGGGCCGAGGCGCTCCGCGAGATGTCCGGACGTCTCGAGGAGATGCCCGGTGAAGAAGGCTACCCGGCCTACCTCGGCTCCCGCCTCGCCCAGTTCTATGAGCGCGCAGGCCGCGTGATCTCACTCGGCAGGGAGGGGAGAGAGGGACAGCTCTCCGCCATCGGTGCGGTCTCACCCCCCGGCGGCGACATTTCCGAGCCCGTATCCCAGGCGACGCTTCGAATCGTCAAGGTGTTCTGGGGTCTCGACTCGGAGCTGGCGTATCAGCGCCATTTCCCCGCGATCAACTGGCTGACCTCCTATTCCCTCTACCTCGACGACCTCGGCGAGTGGTTCGACAAGGCCGCGGATGGCAACTGGATGGAGACGCGCCAGCACCTCATGAGCCTTTTGCAGGACGAGGCGAGCCTCAACGAAATCGTGAAGATGGTCGGCATGGACGCCCTCTCGCCCCAGGACAGGCTGAAGATGGAAGCGGCCCGCTCGATCCGCGAGGACTTCCTGCATCAGAACTCCTTCGACGAGATCGACACCTACACGTCCCTTCAGAAGCAGTTTGCGATGATGAGGCTGGTCTACGCTTTCTACGAGGGCGGCGTGAAGGCCCTTGGCGAGGGCGCGAATATCAACGATATCGTGGCGATGAAGACGCGCGAGAGAATCGGCCGCTTCAAGTACACGAAAGAGGACGAGGTTCAGGCCGAGTACACGAAGGTTCTTAACGAGCTCTCGGCGGAGTTCGCGGAAGTCGCAGCAAAGGAGGACCGGTAAGAGATGGCAAAGGAATACCGCACAATAAAAGAAGTTGCCGGCCCCCTGATGCTGGTGGAGCAGGTCGAGAACGTCAGCTACAATGAGCTCGGCGAGATCGAGCTCGCAAATGGCGAGACCCGCCGCTGCAAGGTCCTTGAGATCAACGGGACGAGCGCCCTCGTGCAGCTCTTCGAGGCCAGTACGGGAATCAACCTCTCCAACAGCAAGGTCCGTTTCCTTGGCCGCGCGATGGAGCTCGGCGTCTCCGAGGACATGCTCGGCCGCGTATTCGACGGCCTCGGCCGGACGATCGACGGCGGCCCGGAGATCCTCCCGGAGAAGCGCATGGACATCAACGGCCTGCCGATGAACCCCGCGGCCCGCGCCTACCCCTCCGAATTCATTCAGACGGGCGTCTCCGCGATCGACGGACTCAACACGCTGGTCCGCGGACAGAAGCTGCCGATCTTCTCGGCATCGGGCCTTCCGCACGCACAGCTCGCCGCCCAGATCGCCAGACAGGCGAAGGTGCGCGGAACGGACGAGCAGTTCGCCGTCGTGTTCGCCGCCATGGGCATCACTTTCGAGGAAGCGAACTTCTTCCAGGAGTCCTTCCGCGAGACGGGCGCCATCGACAGGACGGTGCTCTTCATCAATCTGGCAAATGACCCGGCCGTCGAGCGTATCTCCACGCCCCGCATGGCCCTGACCGCTGCGGAATATCTGGCATTTGAGAAGGACATGCACGTCCTCGTCATCCTGACGGACATCACGAACTACGCGGACGCTCTCCGCGAGGTCTCCGCCGCCAGAAAGGAAGTCCCGGGACGCCGCGGCTACCCCGGATACATGTACACGGACCTCGCGACGATGTATGAGCGCGCGGGGCGCCAGAGAGGCAAGACCGGATCCATCACGATGATCCCGATCCTTACGATGCCCGAAGACGACAAGACGCACCCGATCCCCGACCTCACGGGCTACATCACGGAGGGCCAGGTGATCCTCTCCCGCGAGCTCTACAGAAAAGGCGTGCAGCCTCCGATCGACGTGCTCCCGTCCCTCTCCAGACTCAAAGACAAGGGTATCGGCGAGGGCAAGACGAGAGAGGACCACGCTGCGACGATGAACCAGCTCTTCGCGGCTTACGCGAGAGGCAAGGAGGCGAAGGAGCTCATGGTCATCCTCGGCGAGGCGGCTCTCACCGAGACCGACCTCATCTACGCGAAGTTCGCCGATGAGTTCGAGACAAAGTACGTCAATCAGGGCTATAAGACCGACCGCAGCATCGAGGAGACGCTCGGGATCGGCTGGGAGCTGCTGCGCATCATGCCGCGCTCCGAGCTGAAGAGAATCTCGGACAAGCTGCTGGATAAGTATTACTGATGCTGAGCAGTCACTGCCGTATTTACGTAAGGAGATAGGATATGGCATCAACGCAGGTAACACCGACGAGGATGGAGCTCACGCGCTTAAAGAGAAAGCTGGTCACGGCCACGAAGGGCCACCGGCTCTTAAAGGACAAGCGCGACGAGCTCATGCGCCAGTTCCTGGATCTCGTCAGGGAGGACATGGAGCTGAGGAAGAAGGTGGAGGAGGGCATCAAGGATGCCAACCGGAATTTCGTGCTGGCGAAGGCCGGGATGTCCGAGGAGACTCTGCGCGCGGCCCTCATGGCTCCGAAGCAGGAAGTGTTCCTCAAGCAGGACAAGAAGAACGTCATGAGCGTCGATATCCCCGTATTCGACTACGATACGCGGACTTCCGATGAAAATGACATCTACTCCTACGGTTTTGCCTTCACGTCGAGTGACCTCGACGGCGCGGTCCGCTCCCTCGCGGATGTCTTCCCGGACATGCTGAAGCTGGCGGAGATCGAGAAATCCTGCCAGCTTATGGCGGCGGAGATCGAGAAGACGCGCCGCCGCGTCAACGCCCTCGAGCACGTGATCATCCCGGAGACTCAGGAGGGAATTCGCTACATCACGATGAAGCTTGATGAAAATGAGCGGAGCACCCAGGTGCGCCTCATGAAGGTCAAGGATATGATGCTGGAGGATGCACACAAGTACAGTGAGAAATAAACTATTCAAGTGGATCATGCTGTTCCTCGTCTACGTGGCCGGCGTGGTCGTCTTCTCAAATCTACAGCTTCTCAGCCGCCAGCAGGCGGTCAGCGCGTCGGATCTGACAGGTCCGACGCTTCCTGTCATGTGCATCGATGTGAACGGGAACAAGGCGAACCGGATGAACGGCTATCTCTCCGAGCTGGACGCGCGGAGGATGAGGGGCGCCCTGATCCCGATGAGCACGAAGCGGGCCATCACGATCTCCTATAAATCCTTCCGGAACACCGTGCGGTCCGTCTCCTATGAGGTCTCGACCCCGGACACGGGCGCCGTCATCGAAAATGCAAAGATCGGCAACTTCCATCAGGACGGCGAATACATGACGGCGACGTTCTCCCTGTCCGAGCCGATCCTCATGAACCGGGAGTACCCGATCCGCTTCACGATCCAGACGGACACGAGGTCGATCCATTACTACGCCCGCGTCATCCAGAGGGCCGAACCGCTCACGGACAAGTATGTGTCATTTGTCTACGATTTCTACGAGGGCTGCACCAACCAGGCCGGGGCCTCCGACCTCAACGCCTACCTCGAGACGGACGACACGATCACGGACAATTCCTTTGCAAATGTCACAATCAAGTCGTCCCTCAAGCAGGTCACGTGGGGAAACCTGCACCCGCAGATCTACAGAAAAGCGGTTCCGACGATTCTCGAGATCAACGACGTCACCTGCTCGCTGTCGAACGACTACCTGATCAGCGCACAGGGGGAGTACGGACAGGAGATCTACCACGTCACGGAGTTCTACCGCCTGCGCTATTACAACGAGCGGATCATGCTGCTCGACTTCAACCGCAAGGCCCTTCAGGTCTACACAGGGACGGCAAGCGACTCGGTCACGACCCAGGGCGTGAATCTCGGGGTGTCCGAGCGGACGGTGCAGTACGCCTCCAACTCGACTTCGGATGCCGTCGCATTTGTCCAGGACGGGGAGCTCTGGGAATTCAGCATGAGCGGCGAGAAGCTCACCCGGGTCTTCTCCTTCCACGGCGTGGGCAGCGAGACCGATGAGAGATACGACAACAACGACTACGGGATCAAGATCGTCCGCGTGCTGGAAGGCGGCGGAATCGACTTCGTCGTCTACGGCTACATGAGCAGGGGCGGTCACGAGGGGACGAACGGCATTTCCATCTGCCGCTTCAACTCGGAGAGCACTTCCGTGTCGGAGAAAGCATTTATCCCGACGCGTAAGTCCCGGGAGGAGATCGGCAGGGACTTGGAGCGCCTCAGCTACATCAACACCGGAAATGAGGCCTATTTCTACCTCGACCAGACCGTCTACCGCGTCTCCCTCTCCCTCGGGTCGTCCTCCGTCGTGCTGACGGACATCCACCCCGACTGCTTCGTCTCCTCCGCGGGCCACAACATGATCGCGTGGATGGATGAAATGAAGCCCTATGAGTCGAGGGTCCTCACGGTCATGAACCTGGAGAGCGGCGTCACGAGGTCCATCGCGGGCGGGGAGAAGGAGTACCTGAAAGCGCTCGGCTTCTTCAACGACGACTTCCTCTACGGCGTCGCCCATGAGGAGGACATACGGAAGACCATCACAGGGGCCGTGATCTTTGCGATGAAGGAGCTGAAGATCGAGGACTTCGGCGGAAATGTCATCAAGGACTACAACCCGGATAAGACCTACGTCACATCCGTGGAAATGGAGCCGGGTCTCGCCGTCCTTGAAAGAGTGAAGAAGAAAAAGAAGAACTACGTGGAGACCGACCCGGACAACATCATCAACAACCGCCAGAGCGAGACAACCGAGGTTGGCATTGCGCTCGGCAGCTCAAGCCGGCAGGGCACCACCATCACCCTCAAAATGCCGAGAATCGTGGGGAACTTAGGACCCAGCGTGGTATATGCGAGGATCAAGTACGCCCCGAACGGCCCGACGCAGCTCGAGATGCCGGTCGAGGACACCTTCCCGATGTACTACGTCTATGCCCTGGGAGGACTCATGGAGGAGCTGACCGACCCGGCCGAGGCCATCCGCCTCGCGGACGAGAACATGGGCGTCGTATTAAGCCAGACGAGCCAGTACGTCTATGAGAGAGGCAACAAGGAGGCGAAGAACGAGCTTTCGAACGCCGACATCCCACCTGCCTTCCTGACCGGAACCATCGACGCCTCCGTGCTCGCCGGACAGGTGGACGAGGGCGTCACGGTGATCGACTTAAGCGGCTGCACGCTCGAGCAGGTTCTCTACCAGCTCTCGGAGGGCAGGGCCGTCGTCACGAGGCTCGAGAACAAGAGCACCGCGGTGATCGTCGGCTACGACCGCTACAACACCCTGCTCTACAACTACGACACCGGCGAGCACTACTACATGGGCATCAACGACAGCACCGCCTCCATGCTTGCGGGCGGCAACTTCTTCGTCAGCTACCTGGAGTCCCGCAGCACCGTCAAGGAGTAAAAACGTGACATTGGGGACAGAGGAAGTGACTTTGGGGACAGTCCCCATTGTCATGTGATTAAGGATTAGAAAGGTGACAATGGGGACTGTCCCCAATGTCACACGAAGTCCCAATGTTACACTTTGCAGATACTTTAACCAGACACTTTAGCAGAGTAAAATATTACATTGACAAACTGCCCGCCTGCATATAAACTATACGATGATTTGTTAAACGAATCTTTTTTCAGGGAGGTTACGTGTCTTATGAAGAGAATGAAACAGTTCGCATCCTTGGCAATCACGGCAGCTATGACTGTCGGCATGCTTTCCGCAGCGGTCTCCGCTGATGACGCATTCAAGATCGGCGCAATCGGACCGCTCACAGGCGCAGCCGCCAACTACGGCACGGCCGTCATCAACGGCGCCCAGATCGCTGTCGACGAGATCAATGCGGCCGGCGGCATCGGCGGCGTCCAGATCGAGTACAGAGGCGAGGACGACGAGCTTGACAACGAGAAATCCATCAACGCGTACAACACGCTGAAGGACTGGGGCATGCAGATCCTGGTCGGCCCCACGACTTCCGGCTGCTCCATCGCCGTGTCCGAGAAGACGAAGGCTGACAATATGTTCCAGCTGACCCCGTCCGGCTCCGCGAAGGACTGCACAAACTACGACAACGTCTTCCGCGTCTGCTTCTCCGACCCGAACCAGGGCCGCGCGAGCGCGCGCTACATCGGCGAGCACGGCCTTGCAAAAAAGGTCGGCGTCATCTATGACAGCTCCGACGTCTACAGCTCCGGCATCTTCGCCACATTCAAGGAAGAAGCTCCGAACCAGGGCATCGAGATCGCCGTGGAAGAAGCTTTCACAGCCGACAACAACGTGGACTTCAGCTCACAGCTTCAGAAGTGCGCGGACGCGGGCGTTGAGCTCATCTTCCTCCCGATTTACTACACACAGGCAGGAACCATCCTTCAGCAGGCTGCCATGATGGGCCTTCAGACGAAATGGTTCGGCTGCGACGGCCTCGACGGCATGCTCGACATGGACAACTTCCAGAAGGAGCTGGCAGAGGGCGTTATGCTCCTCACACCGTTCGCCGCTGACGCGGAAGACGAGCTGACCCAGAACTTCGTCGCCGCTTACAAGGCCGCTTACAACGTGACGCCGAACCAGTTCGCGGCGGACGCTTACGACGCTGTCTACACGATCAAGGCTGCGATCGAGAAGGCGGGCGTGACAACGGATATGTCCATTTCCGACATCTGCGAGGCCTTGAAGACGGCTATGACCGAGATCGAAGTGACAGGCCTCACCGGAACGATCGTCTGGACGGCAGACGGCGAGCCGGACAAGGATCCGAAGGCTGTCGTCATCGAGGACGGCGCTTACGTCTCCATGCAGTAAATCTGTAACAGTCTGTTATGGGGCATCCTATTATCGGGATGCCCTTTTCGTTCTATTATAAAAAGAACTGCGACAGGGGGAGCTTATGGTCAGCTTCTTAAACTATTTAATCAACGGGCTTAGCCTCGGGAGCATCTACGCGATCATCGCCATCGGGTACACGATGGTCTACGGCATCGCGAAAATGCTGAACTTCGCTCACGGCGACGTCATCATGGTCGGTGCCTACATCGCATTTTCAGTCATCACGACAGCGAAGCTGCCGCCTGTACTCGGCGTCCTCGCTGCTGTCTTCGGCTGCATGCTGATCGGCATCTGCGTCGAGAAGATCGCATACAAGCCTCTGCGGCATGCGGGATCATCCCTCGCCGTCCTCATCACGGCGATCGGCGTCAGCTATTTTCTTCAGAATATCGCGCTCCTCGTCTTCAGCTCGAACCCGAAGATGTTCACGCCCATCATTCCGATGAATATGATGACGATCCAGCTCGGAGCCTTCCGCATCCAGACGATCTCCCTCGTCAGCATCGCGGTGAGCATTTTGCTCGTCCTGCTCCTTGTGCTCTTCATCAACAAGACGCGCCCGGGCCAGGCGATGCTCGCCTGCTCGCAGGACAGGGGGGCGGCCTCCCTCATGGGCATTTCCGTCAACGGAACCATTTCCCTGACATTCGCGATCGGCTCGGCCATGGCCGGTATCGCCGGCGTCCTTCTGTGCTCCGCCTATCCGACACTCAGCCCCTACACCGGCGCGATGCCCGGAATCAAGGCGTTCGTGGCGGCGGTCTTCGGCGGAATCGGCTCCATCCCCGGCGCGATGATCGGCGGGCTTCTTCTCGGCGTGATCGAGATCCTGGGAAAGACCTACATCTCCTCCCAGCTCTCTGACGCCATCGTGTTTGCGGTTCTTATCGTCGTCCTGCTCGTAAAGCCCACCGGGCTCATGGGCAGGCAGGTCCAGGAAAAGGTCTGAAGGAAGGGGGAAATGAGATGAAAAACAAGATGACATCCATGTCAAAAGCCTCCCGGGACAACCTGTGGACCATCCTGATGCTGATCATCGCATTTGCAGTCGTGCAGGGGTTCCGCATGGGCGGCCTCGTGAACTCCCATATGGACGGCATGCTGGTTCCCATCTGCGTCTATGCGACGATGGCGGTGTCGCTCAACCTCGTCGTCGGCATCCTCGGCGAGCTGTCGCTCGGACACGCCGGATTCATGTGCGTGGGGGCATTTGCCAGCGCATTTTTCAGCAAGCTCTTCGAGAACTCCATGGGAGTCTTCCCGCGCTTCCTGCTCGCGATCCTCATCGGCGGCGCCGTGGCGGGCCTCTTCGGCTTCCTGATCGGAATCCCGGTCCTCCGCTTAAACGGCGACTACCTCGCGATCGTGACGCTGGCGTTCGGCGAGATCATCAAGAACCTGATCAACGTGCTCTATGTGGGCAGGGACTCGAACGGGCTCCATTTTTCCATTAAGGACCAGGCGTCCTTAGGCCTTGCGGAGGACGGGGAAATGATTATCGCCGGCCCCCAGGGAATCACCGGCACGCCGTTCAATTCCAACTTCGTCGTTGGCTTTCTGATCCTGCTCATTTCCACGATTGTCGTGCTGAACCTCATCAACTCGAGAGAGGGGCGGGCGATCATGGCGATCCGCGACAACCGCATCGCGGCGGGCTCCGTCGGGATTCCGATCACGAAGTACAAGATGTTCGCGTTTACGCTCTCCGCGGTGATCGCAGGCTGCGCCGGCGCGCTCTACGCCCACAACCTCTCCTCGCTCATCGCGACGCCGGCGAGATTCGGCTACAACATGTCGATTCTCTTCCTGGTCTTCGTGGTGCTTGGCGGAATCGGATCGACGAGGGGCGCGATCATCGCGGCCGTGATCCTGACGCTGATCCCCGAGGTGCTCCGCTTCATGTCGGACTACCGCATGCTGATCTATGCGATCGTCCTCATCGTCATGATGATCGTCAACTGGAATCCGACGTCCCGCGCCTTCATCAGGGCGCATATTCCCGGTAAGCTGTCCGGCGGAAAGAAGGCCGCAGGCGGCGGAGAGGAGGGCAGATAAATGGCACTCCTTGAGATCAACCAGCTGTCCATACAGTTCGGCGGGCTCCGCGCCGTCGACGACTTCAACCTGACTGTGGAAAAGGGCGACCTCTACGGCCTCATCGGCCCGAACGGCGCCGGAAAGACCACCGTATTCAACCTCCTGACCGGCGAGTACAAGCCGACGGAAGGCGTGATCCGACTGGACGGCAAGGACATCACCGGCCGCTCCACCATCGAGATCAACCGCGAGGGAGTGGCGAGAACATTCCAGAACATCCGCCTCTTCAAGCAGCAGAGCGTTCTCGACAACGTGAAGATCGGTCTGCACAACCAGTACTCCTGCTCGGCGGTCTCCTCCATATTGCGCCTGCCGTCCTACTTTGCGGTGGAGCGGCAGATGAACGAGAAGGCGATGGAGCTGCTCAGCGTGTTTGACCTGGAAGGGGAGGCGGAGACGATCTCCGCGAACCTCCCTTACGGCAAGCAGAGAAAGCTCGAGATCGCGAGGGCGATGGCGACGAACCCGAAGCTGCTCCTCCTCGACGAGCCGGCTGCGGGCATGAATCCGAACGAGACGCAGGAGCTGATGGAGGACATCAGCTATATCCGTGAGAACTTCGGCATGACGATTCTACTCATTGAGCACGACATGCGGCTCGTCTCCGGCATCTGCGAGAAGCTGACCGTCCTCAATTTCGGACGCATCCTCACGCAGGGCCCGACGAAGGAAGTCTTAAGCAACCCCGAGGTGGTGAAGGCCTACCTCGGCGACGACTAAAGGAGGGATGGCGTATGGCGATGCTTACTGTGACAGACCTCTCGGTGAACTACGGCGTCATCCCGGCGCTGAAAAAGATCTCCTTCGAGGTAAATGAAGGCGAGGTCATAGCCCTCATCGGCGCAAACGGCGCCGGCAAGACGACGACTCTCCACACGGTGACCGGCCTCGTGCAGGCCGCCTCGGGTAAGATCGAATTCGAGGGAACGGATATCACCCGGGTCCCGGCCCACAAGATCGTGGCCATGGGGATGGCCCATGTCCCGGAGGGGCGCCGCGTCTTCCCGGAAATGACGGTGCTCCAGAACCTCATGCTCGGCGCCTACACGAGAAAGGACGCGGCGGAGAAGCAGGCCTCACTTGAGAAAGTATATCGGCATTTTCCCAGGCTCAAGGAGCGCGTAAAACAGCTGGCGGGAACGCTCTCCGGCGGCGAGCAGCAGATGCTGGCCATGGGCCGGGCGCTGATGTCGAAGCCGAAGATTCTGCTCATGGACGAGCCCTCGATGGGCCTTAGCCCGATCCTCGTAAGCGAGATCTTCAACATCATCGAGGAGGTCTCGAAGGAGGGCACGACGGTCCTTTTAGTCGAGCAGAACGCGAAGAAGGCCCTCTCCATCGCGGACCGCGCGTACGTGCTTGAGACGGGGGAGATCTCGCTTACAGGCTCCGCGAAGGATCTCCTTAGCAACGATGAGATCCGGAAGGCCTACCTGGGCGAATGAGGTGTATCCGGGCAGGCATGGCTTATCCGGTTGAGTGAGATCTTGCTGCAATACGGAAAGAAACGGCGACAGCGAGTGACTTTCATCATCTGCATCATTTTGTCAGGAGACTGCTTATGAACCAGAAGATCACAATAGCAATCAACAGAGAATACGGCAGCGGCGGGCGCACGATCGGCGAGATGCTCGCAAATGATCTGGGAATCCACTACTACGACAAGGAGATCCTGAAGCTCGCGTCGATCGACTCCGGAATCAACCAGATGCTCTTCAACGGCTCCGAGGAGCTGCCGCGGCGGACGAAGCACCTGAAATACGTCAAGCGCGCAAAGGACGCTTACGACGGACAGCTGATCCCGCCCGGGAGCCAGGATTTCACGTCGGACAAGAATCTCTTCACTTACCAGGCGAAGGTGATCGAGAAGCTCTGCGACGAGGAGCCCTGCGTCATCGTCGGAAGGTGCGGGGGCTTCATCCTGAAGAACCGCCCGAACGTGGTCCGGGTCTTCATCCACGCCCCGTTTGATTTCCTGATGGAGCAGGCGGCGCTCGTAAAATCCCTCCCGATGAAGGAGCTGCAGAAGTTCATAGAGCGGACCAACCGCAGCCGCGCGGAGTACTCCGAATACTACACCGGCGAAAAATGGGACGACGCCCACAACTACGACCTCTGCCTCGACTCCTCGAAGCTCGGCTTTGAGAAATGCGTCGAGATCATCAAGGGATACATGAAGATCCGCTTCGACGGACTGGAGCTCTGATACGGCAAAAGGTGACATTGGGGACAGTCCCCAATGTCACCTTTTTCGCCGGCACATTTATGGGAAACGGCAGGCGCGGAAGGATGAACAATAGACAATTCCGTAAGATCTGACTATAATGGACAAAACAAGTGAGGCATGAGGAGGAGATAAGCCATGCAAAAGTTGGTGACAGTAAAGGAGATCTTCCGCGACCGCGGGAAGTACATCGATCAGAAGATCACAATCGGCGGCTGGGTGCGGAGCATCCGCGACTCGAAGACCTTCGGGTTTATGGTGGTTCATGACGGCACATTTTTCGAGACCCTGCAGGTGGTGTTCCACGATGCCATGGAGAATTTCAATGAGATCGCCCACCTGAACGTCGGGACGGCTGTCATCGTGACCGGCACTTTAGTAGCCACGCCTGAGGCGAAGCAGCCGTTTGAGATCCAGGCGGACAGCGTCGTGATTGAAGGCACTTCGACCCCGGACTTCCCGATGCAAAAAAAGCGCCACAGCATGGAGTTCCTGCGCACGGTGCCGCACCTCCGTCCCCGCACGAATGTGTTCCAGGCGACATTCCGCGTCCGCTCGCTGATCGCCTACGCGATCCACCAGTTCTTCCAGGAGCAGGGCTTCGTCTACGTGCACACGCCCATCATCACGGGCTCTGATGCGGAGGGCGCCGGCGAGATGTTCCAGGTCACGACGATGGACCTGATGAATCTCCCGAAAAATGAAGACGGCAGCGTGGACTACTCCAGGGATTTCTTCGGCAAGTCCACGAACCTCACGGTCTCCGGGCAGCTGAACGGCGAGACATTTGCCCAGGCCTTTCGGAATATCTACACCTTCGGGCCGACCTTCCGCGCCGAGAACTCCAACACGACGAGGCACGCGGCGGAATTCTGGATGATCGAGCCGGAAATGGCATTCTGCGACCTCGAGGGCGACATGAACATCGCCGAGGATATGCTGAAATACATCATCCGCTATGTCCTTGCGAACGCTCCCGAGGAAATGCCGTTCTTCAACAGCTTCGTGGACAAGGGCCTCCTCGACAGGCTCCACCACGTGGAGAGCTCCGATTTCGGCCGCGTGACCTACACGGAGGCGATCGAAATCCTGCAGAAGTCCGGGCAGAAGTTCGAGTACAAGCCGGAATGGGGCGCCGAGCTCCAGACCGAGCACGAGAGATATCTCACGGAGCAGGTCTACAAGCGCCCGATCTTCGTGACCGACTATCCGAAGGACTGCAAGGCATTTTACATGAAACAGAACGCCGACGGCAAAACCGTCGCGGCGATGGACTGCCTGGTCCCCGGCATCGGCGAGATCATGGGCGGCAGCCAGAGAGAGGACGACTATGACAAGCTCATCACGCGCATGAAGGAGCTTAACATGGACCTCGACCAGTACGGGTTCTACCTGGATCTCCGCAAGTACGGGTCCACCCGCCACGCGGGATTCGGCCTCGGCTTCGAGAGATGCGTGATGTACCTGACCGGCATGCAGAACATCCGCGACGTCCTCCCGTTCCCGAGAACGGTCGGCAC
>CADCPJ010000087.1 GCA_902803245.1 uncultured Lachnospiraceae bacterium
CGGGGGTGGTTTCCAAGGCATCGGCGGACGGGTCGAGCGGGATTCTCGCGACGAACACGGGGCTCTACGATCTGCGGACCGGCGGCATGGGAAATGACGGCTATCTTGGACCGGACGGCTCACTGGCCGATCCCCTCGCCATCAGGTATTATTATCACGACGAGATCAGCGACCGCATAGGGAATGAGGCGATCGGCTCCTATATGACGCTCGGGGAGTCCCCGTCGACGGACGCCTGGTCCGGGAGAATCGACAGCCTTAAGGCTCAGGAAGGAATTTACACGTTCCGGATCAGCGGCTTTTTGAGGTCGGAGCCCGGAGCGACGCTCTCAACCGGCGAGATCTATGCGTACCAGGAAATGCCCGAGTACGGTGATGCTGCCGACAAATACGTGGTGACATATACGGCTCTTTATGTGTCCGCGGCGTCGAAGCTGGACGGGGTGACGAGGCATTTTGAACAGAAGTATTCCGATGCGGAGGGGCAGCAGCACATGGTCGCCGCGTCAGTGGAAAATGCGATCGACGGCAGCGGCACCTGGGATTCCCACCTCTACGTCATGAATTCCAGGACGAAATATCCCGCCGCGGGGGATTACATGTCCGTTTCGGCATCTCTCCCTTACGGGCAGGACTTCTACCTCTTCCACGGCGTCTCGACCGTGCCGAAGAGGCCGGAGGACCAGGAGCAGTCGCGCCTCGAGATCCTGCTCTGGGACAGCACGAAGGTGACTTACGACTGGGACTCGGTGGGAAGGAATTACGGGACGAAGGACCTCAGCTGGAGACCGCTCTACATCACGGCTGCCTCCGGGGAGATGCTGGGAGCCGAGAGGATAAAGACCGTGAGTCTCTTGAGCTACCGCGACCTGCGCTATTTTACTTCGATCGACGCGGCGAAGGCATATCTTAGGCAGATGAACCGGTCGGAAGAGAACATCGCCGGGGTGGCGTTTGAGTGGTTCTCGCCGGAGAAGACGGTGATCGGGCAGGGGACGGGATTTGACAGCTTTGTCCACTTAAAATACCGGAGCGATGTGCCGGCCGGTGAACTGATCGGGACGACTGTGGAGTTCACCCAGAACGTAATTGCATTTTCAGACCTCGTGATAAGCAGGGAGCGGTCAGTCGGCTCCGGTACGGGAATCGGGCAGATGATCACGGCGGAGGAGGTGCAGCGCGCCCGGATGGTCTGGCCGTGCGGAGTCTTTACTCCCTACACATGGAACGCGCTGGGCGACGTCAGCAATTCCGGGGACTACTCGAGAACATACACGGGGACGAAGTACGACGGCGACGGGCACATGCTGATCTCGTCCCTGACCCCGCACAACAACGTGCACGAGGGAAATACCCTCTATGTCACCGGGTACCGCCTTAAGGTGTCGAGCGGCATCGTGAAGGACGGGATCGGGGGAGAAGCCGTGCCGGCACTGACCGCCGACCTCGGCGGAAGGGAGAAGGTGGTCTATGAGATCGCGCCGGGGTTTGACGGGACGTGCGGCGTGAGCGATGTCAGCGGACTCCTCCTTCTGCCTGCACCGAGGGACGAATCGGGATCGGATTCGTGCCTGATGTTTACGAAACTTATGTGCATGGACAGAAGCGGAAACCCGGTGGTCCTCGAAGCCGACGGCAGGAGCTATGAGATGGCGTCATTTTTAAATGGAGCGAGCGGAACATTCCGCGTCACGATGGAGTCCGGGGACACGGATGGGGCGCTGAACGCGTATCTTAGGGACGGCGCTTACACGAGTGACAGGTACGACGGAAAATGCTTTCTCATGAGCCCTTACGGAAACGCAGGGCAGGCCTTATCGGGAGGTGACGTCCTTTCGGTGACCGGGAAAAATGAGTCGGACGGGATGCAGCAGTTCCGCTTCTTGAGGGACGGGGACGGCTACGCCATCTCCTGTGCGGGAAACGGAAAATACCTCCATGCGGGCAGCCATGACGAAGGGACGCCGATCACGTTCCACGCGGGGCACAGCTCGGAGTGGACGGACGCGACGGGCGTTTGGTCAGTGGAGGAGTGCGGGGACGGAGGCGTGATATTTCACAGCGTCCACCGGCCCGGCAAAGTGATGGCTATAAGCGGGCAGCGCGCGGTGCTTGGAGGCATATCCGGGGGCGGCGAGGACCGTTTCGTGCTGAAACAGCTCGGAGGACGGAGCGAGGGCATCGTCGTCTCATTTGAAGGAGTATCGGATGATGCGGGGCTGCCGACATTCTATGCGGAGTATCAGCTTCGAAAATCCGAGATTGACGCGGACACGATGATCACACAGACGGCGGTGGTCGCCGGCGACAAATCCTCCGGGGCCGGCGGGACGACTGACCAGCACAGCTCGTCGACGGGACTCGGATTTGCGGAGGTTTACTCCAACGTGCTGAAAGAGACCGTGGACACGGCCTCCGTGAGGCTGAAGGATCTGAGAGCGGGCAGGCTTCTCACCTATGAGATCCGCTACACCAATTCGTTTCATGACAGGCACGGATTCCGCCTGACGGACGTGATCGCCCATCCGGGAGATGAGGACGGGTCGGTGATGAAGAGCGGCTCTTATTTTAAGATTGAGGAGCTGAGCGTGACGACCGATGCAGGGAGCGAGGCTGCTCATGGCACAGCGGACGAGGCAAATGCGGACGGAAGGATCGAGGTGACCGGAACGCTTAAGTCGGGCGAGACACTGACGGTCACTTACAAGGCGAGTGTGAGCGGAGCCGCCGGGAAAAATGTGATCAGGAACAGCTGCGCGGTCGAGGACGATTTCGGCGAAGTGCGGTCAAACCGCGTGGAGACGGTGCTCTTCGGGATGAGCGGAGAAGCTCGCATCTATAAAGCCGTGAGCAAGGTGTCCAACAACATCGGCTCCCATGAGACCTGGACGATCACGGCGACGGTCCCGGAAGACATCTATGCGGACCCGTCAGCGGTATACAAAGTCCGGGACGAACTGGACAGGGAGAAGAAGCGGCTCGCTTATGAGGGAGGGCTGCAGGTCAGCCTCGTACCGGTGGAGATCGAAGAGAACGCGGTTCACGCGGATGAAGGAAGCCGGATTCCCCTTCAAAGCGGGACGGACTATGAGGCGGAAGAGCCGCAGATGGGGAGCGCCGCCGGGACGCTCACCGTTAAGATGAAGGAGACGGGACTTCAGAAAATGGAGGATCACGTGTCGGAAAAGTACGCTGTGCAGATTGCATTTGACACGTCGATCCGGGAAAATGCGGCTGCCGGCGCGGAGATTCCGAACTGCGCCGAGCTTCTGTACGGAGAAGGGGATGAGGGCGGAAGCGCCGGGCCGGATGGCGATGAAAGCATGCTCATGACCGCAAGGAGCCCTGAGCCGGACCCGTACGTCTACACCGGAGACATCCCGATCCGGAAGCGCGACTCAAAGACCAAGGCAGCCCTCCGAGGAGCGGTATTTGCCCTGTGCATGGATGAGCGGGGGCGGACGCCATTTCTGAAAAACGGCGCTCCCTATGAGCTCACCTCGGGCGAAGACGGGACCGCGGTGTTTCACGGCGTCGAGGACGGTTTCTATTATGTGGTTGAGACGAAGGCCGCCGCGGGGCATGAGCTGCTGCTAAAGCCCATCTGCCTCGAGGTGAGGGACGGGCGAGTGATCGGCGCTTCGGAAGTCATTGTACAAAATGGGGAGAGACTCGTGCTCATGGCAGGAGGCAGCGGGGCCGGGAGAGTCCGGCTTATAGCAGCGGTGTTCCTTCTCCTCAGCATCCTTATGATCGGCCTGGAGATCCGGAGCGCCCGGAGGAAGAGGTGACGGCCTTCCCCGTCACCTTCACCTTCATGCTTTTTTTCTGTGAATCCAGGCTCTGTGCATGTAAGATCTGTGAATTCAGGCTCCGTGAACTGAGGCAGCATGAATTCGGGCTCCGCGAATAAAAATCCGCTTATGAAAAAAGCCTTATTGCCCGTTTCGCATTTTTTTGCTATAATGTGCTCGATGCGTCTGTAGCTCAGTGGATAGAGCACCGGATTCCGGTTCCGGGTGCGCGGGTTCGACTCCTGTCAGACGCGGGCGACCGAACCTAGTCGATCCTTATGGCAGGTTCGGTTTTTTTGTAAACGGCGGGCATATGAAAGCCTTTGGGGAGGGCTCTTATGCGATCACACGCCAAAAAGTCCCGAATGCCGGGACGCTGAACAGTTACAACGATTTAAGGGGTAAAATCATTGAGTGCCAAAAAAAAGAATCGAAAGAGGGACAGCTTCAGGGAGTGGCTGTCCGATAATCTGCGCTATATACTCCTGATCCTCGCTATCCTGGCAGCCCTCATCCTTCTCTTCTTCGGAGTGCGCGCGATTTCGACGCGGCTGAAGGGAAGCACTGCCGCAAGTGCAAAGGGCACCGAAGCGCCTGCGGGAGGCGTCGTCAGCGGCGCCGCCCCGACTGAAGGCTCCGCGGAAGCTTCGGGCGGCACGGGGAGCGGTGCATCGCTAAGCGCAGCGGAGGGAGCGGATGCTTTGGCATCTGCCGCCGGCGGTGCTGTTTCTTCGGCGCTTGCCGTCACGAACGAGACGGATATCACGGAGGTAATTGAGAACTATTACAAGGCCATGAGCACGCAGGATCTTGCGGCAATCCAGAAGATCACGGACGTCCTGCCGGAATCCCAGGCCGCGACGATCTCTTCCTCGAATACCCGGTACTCCGATGTGTCGGTCTACACGAAGGAAGGGACGGACGACAACACGAGGATCGTCTACGCATATTATAAGTACTTAAGAGACGGGCAGGCCGGACCTCTTCCGGGACTGTCGCAGATGTATGTGAGGAAGGGCGCGGACGGCACGTGGAAGATCGTCTTCTCGGAGCTCGACGAGGCCACGGGCGAACACATAAAGACGGTGACAGAGGGAGCGGACGTACAGGCCCTCATAAAAGAAGTGAAGGCTGAGTACGATGCGGCCCAGAATCCGTCCGCCTCCGCGGACAGCGAAACGGAAGCGGCTGAGGCTATGAGCGGGACAACCGGCAATGCCGAGCCCCCGGAGGAGGTCTCCATCACGCCGGAAGCAGAGAACCCCTCCGATGACAGCGGCGAGGGCACAGGCGGGGAAGACGGCAATGAGGGCAGCTCTATGGAAGCGGGAGCTGGTGAACAGGAATCCCCTCGAACCGAATATGATCCGAACGAGACCTGGGAGGGTGAGATCAATTCATCCTGCAACGTCCGCTCCGGACCGGGCTATGACTACACGGTAATCGGCGGCGTCCCGGCCGGAGAAAAGGTCACGGTTGTCGGAGACATCGACAACGGCTGGTGGCATATCGTGACGGATGATGTCGACGGCTATGTCGGCGGCAAGTTCATTTCCTGAGAGTGCCGGCCGCTCCGGCAGCAAGTTCGGTTTCTGACAGGCGGTGTCATGTTTATATCTGAGATCGAGAGCCGCTCCGGAGGCATTACACATGGATTTTTAAAGAGCCGGGACAGATCTGACCCGGCTCTTCTTTCGTTATGAATGGGGTGGAGTTAAGATATGGAACAGGAAGGAAAGCGCCTCAACAAATACATCTCCGACGCCGGATACTGCTCGAGAAGGGAGGCCGACCGCCTGATTGAGGCGGGAGCTGTCGAGATCCGGCGCAAGAGCCGGAAGGGCGAGGACTTAAAGCCGCTCATGAAGGCATCGGTCGGCGACCGGGTGTTCCACGGAGACACGGTGTATGTCCGCGGAAATGAGCTGCCGAAGAAGGAGCCGGGGCGGGTCTATTATCTCTACAACAAGCCGAAAGGCGTGATCTGCACAGCGGACAGGAGCTGCGAAGGCAATATCATGGACGCCGCGGACATCCCTCAGGGGATCACTTACGCGGGACGGCTGGACAAGGACTCCTCGGGGCTTATGATCCTGACAAATGACGGCGATCTCGTCGACCGCATGATGCGGGCGTCATCCGCGCACGAGAAGGAATACCTCGTCACTCTTGACAGACCCGTGAGTGAGGAATTCTTAAAGGCCATGGCGGCCGGCGTGAAGATCTGTCTCGACGACGACGCGCACAGGAGGAAGAATCCGAACGGCGTGTACGTGACAACGCGCCCCTGCAAGGTCAGAAAGGCAGGAGACCGGAAGTTTACAATTGTGCTCACGCAGGGGTATAATCGACAGATCCGCCGGATGTGCCGCGCACTGGGGTGCAGCGTGACGGCGCTTGTCAGGACGAGAATCCTGCACTTAAGGCTTGGCAATATGAAGACGGGGGAAGTCCGGGAGCTGAAGGGCCCGGACATCCTGAAGCTCAAGGAGACGGTGTACGCCCGGTAAAAAGCGGTGGCCGGATGGCTGAAATGAAAGCGGTCTGCGCCGATAAAATGCGGTGTCCGGATGGCTGAAGCAAAGCGGTCTGCGCCGATAAAAGCGGGGAACTGACGATGACGAAGAGTGAGTATATCGATCTGGCGGAGCGGATCCGCTCTTACAACGAGGCATATGAGTCCGGGGAGCCTGAAATCAGCGACTACGAGTACGACCAGCTCATGCTGCAGCTGAAGGCAGCGGAGGCGGAGCACGGGGAGTGGCGCGAAGAAAACTCGCCGACCCAGGCCGTCGGAGCGCCGGTGCGAAGGGAGTCCGGCGTGACCGTGCAGCACGACGTCCCCATGCTGTCAATCCAGGATGTGTTTTCCTTAGAAGAGGTGCTCGATTTCGTGCACGGCGTGCGGGAAATGCATCCCGACGCAGCATTTTCCGTGGAGCAGAAGATCGACGGGCTCTCCATGAGCCTTCGCTATGAAAACGGAAAGCTTGTGCTGGCGGA
This sequence comes from uncultured Lachnospiraceae bacterium, assembly GCA_902803245.1. Classification (GTDB taxonomy): domain Bacteria; phylum Bacillota; class Clostridia; order Lachnospirales; family Lachnospiraceae; genus Chordicoccus. Next base: position 6,798 of record CADCPJ010000087.1, read on the forward strand.
GACGAGGGGAGACGGGTACATCGGTGAGGACGTGACGGCAAACGCGAGGGTGATTCCCGACGTGGCTGAGGTGCTTCCCTCCGATCCGGGGCCGCTCGAGGTGCGCGGCGAGGTCTACATGACCATCCGCGATTTCGAGGAGACGAACAGAAGACAGGAGATCGAAGGAAAAAAGACCTTCGCCAATCCGAGAAACTGCGCCGCCGGAACGCTCAGGCAGCTGGATGTGGAGGAGACGAGACGGCGCGGTCTGTCGCTTTTCATTTTCAATGTACAGAGGGCGGAATCTCCGGAGCTTGCTTCCTCGCATGCGGCATCCCTCGCTTATCTTAAGGAGAAGCTCGGCATGAAGACCGTCCCGTCGAAGCTTTTAACGACGGACGAGGAGATCATAAGCGAGATCAGGCGGATCGGGGAAGAGCGCGGCACTTACGGCTACGACATCGACGGCGCCGTGATCAAGATCGACCAGATCGATTACAGGCGGGACTTTCCCGCCGGCGCGAAATACAGTGCCGGCCACATCGCCTACAAGTATCCGCCCGAGGAGAAGGAGACGGTGATCCTTGACGTGGAGGTTTCCATCGGGATGACCGGCCGCGTGAATCCGACGGCGGTCTTTGAACCCGTGAGGCTCTGCGGCACCACGGTCTCGAGGGCGACGCTTCACAACCAGGACTTCATCGATGAGCTTCACATCGGGATCGGCGACACGGTCATCGTCTATAAGTCGGGGGAGATCATCCCGAAGATCCGCTGTTCCGTGCCCGGGAAGCGGCCTGCATGGACGACGGACTATCAGCTTCCCACCGTCTGCCCCTCCTGCGGCGCGCCGCTGAGGCGCGAGGAGAACAAGGCGGATCTCAAATGCACGAACGCGGAGTGCCCCGCTCAGCTCTTAAGGCGCCTCGTCAATTTCGTCGGGCGCGACGCGATGGACATCAAGGGCTTCGGGGAGGA
>CADCPJ010000088.1 GCA_902803245.1 uncultured Lachnospiraceae bacterium
ACGTAGTCGTCGAGGCGGAAGGTCACGAGGTCCTTCGTCCGCATGAGCCATCTCGCCGGAATGCTCTGATTGATGAGGCGCGCCACGGTATAGGTGTCGAACGGCGTACCGATCACCACACAGTCCCTCTCCTTCGCAAGCGCGAGGATCGTGTCGCTGATCATCGGAGAAATGGGAACAATGATGCAGCTTGCGCCCATCCCGATCGCGAGCTGCTGATTGTCTTCCCGGTCTCCCAGGATGATCAGGTCATCCTCCTCGACCTGTGTCTTCAGCCGCTCGGGGGAGGAAGCTCCCACCAGCACCTTGCCTTTCACAAAGTAGCTGTGCGGATTCCCCACCAGCACCGTCCCGTTGATGGTCTCCGCGATATCGTAGTATTTCGTCTTCGCCTCCGACATAATCGTCTTCGTGTAGGCGTCGATATAGTAGTTCGCGATGTCCGTGACCGTGATGAGCCCCTCCAGCAGCCCGTCGTTCGACATCACGGGCAGAGTCACCGTGTCGTTGACGCGCATGTATTCCCAGGCGATCCGGACCGTGATGTCATCCGGGGCTGCCTCGGTGTCGTCGATATCCATGTCGAGCACCTGGGTTCCCACATTCGGCAGGTAGCGGGGAGTGTCGTGGCCGAACTTCGCAAGGACAAATTCGGTCTCCTCGTTGATCTGGCCTGCCCGGCAGGGCACATAGCGCCTGACCCCGCTGCGCGCATTCTTCAGGCAGGCATAGGATATGGCCGCACAGATGGAATCCGTGTCCGGATTTTTGTGCCCGACGATAAAGATGTGTTCGTCCCGTTCCATAAGCATTCTCCTTTAAGCATCTTCACGGTTCTTAAAGTCTTCTTAATGTTTCCTCACGGTACTTTAAGTCTTCTTAAGCTTCCTCACACTCCCGCGGCCTTAAGATCTCCTCACGCTTCCTTGAGATCGAGCTCCACCGGACAGTGGTCGGAACCGGTGATGTCCGTCAGGATCCGCGCGTCCAGAAGGCGGTCCTTCAGCCTCTCCGATGCGATGAAGTAATCTATGCGCCAGCCGATATTCTTCTGTCTCGCCTGAAAGCGGTAGGACCACCAGGAGTAGATCTCCTCCGTATCCGGATAGAAATGCCGGAAAGTGTCGATATAGCCGCTCTCAAGAACCCGGCTCATTTTTCCCCGCTCTTCATCCGTAAAACCCGCGTTCATATGGTTCGTCTTCGGGTTCTTCAGGTCGATCTCCCTGTGGGCGACGTTGAGATCCCCGCACCAGATCACGGGCTTTACCCTGTCAAGCTCCCTGACATAGGCGTAGAAGTCGTCCTCCCACTGCATGCGGTAGGAGAGACGCTTCAGTCCGTCCTGGGAATTCGGGGTATAGACCGTGAGAAAATAAAAATCCGGATATTCCAAAGTAATGACGCGTCCCTCGGTGTCGTGCTCCGGAATTCCGATTCCGTATCGGACCGAAAGAGGCGTTCGCTTCGTAAAGACCGCAGTCCCCGAATACCCCCTCTTCTCTGCGTAATTCCAGTACTGCTCGTATCCCGGGAGATCCATCTCGATCTGCCCCTCCTGCAGCTTCGTCTCCTGGATGCAGAAGAGGTCGGCATCCAGACTTTCAAATACCTCCATGAAATTCTTCTTCATAACGGCTCTCAGACCGTTCACATTCCAGGATATCATTTTCATAAGATCACCTCCATTTCGGTTTTGAGGACTGCCATTCCCTTTGATTTATAGAAGGCCATGGCAGGTTCATTGCACGCCCAGACATTAAGAGTCACGTGATAACACCCTTTCGACTTCGCATACTCCCTGATGTGCTCGAATATCATGCCCCCTATGCCCTTTCCCCTCTCTTTCTCATCGACGCACAGGTCGTCTATATAGAGCTCCCTCCGGTCAGCTATGACGTTGCTGCCGGAGTAATCAATGATCACGCAGAATCCGTATCCTTTGGCCTCATCCTCCTCATCGACAGCGACGAAGATCGGCCTCGTGTCATCGCGGATCAGAATTTTAAGCTCATCGGCCCGGTACTTTTGCTGATCCCTCCTGAAAAGATCCGGCCGGCCCGCATTGTGGACATTGCACACCTGGGTGAGGAGCCTTAAAATCGTGGAAATATCTTTTTCTTCTGCCCGGCGAACGTGAATCCCTGTCATAAATCATCTCCTTATCCGGCCCGTATGCATAGAATACGTCATTTTCTTAAGCGAACCGGTATAACCATTCTACTACACTCCCACTTCCGTGAACAGTTTCATTCCTCACTTCGAATTCATCGCACGCACAACACCACTTGCTCAAAAATCAAGAATTATTTTTAAAATCCCTTCATTTCTGCTATATGCAAAAAAACATGAAAATATTTTGGTTAAATTTGACAAAGAAAGAATTTGGCCTTATAATGGCGTTTGCTGTACAGATTTCATACATCCTGTGTTGAGACATTGATTGAATATTTGAATCGATAATTGTTGATGAGGAGGTTAGCATGACTGCAGAGAAGAAGACCGGTATTCCGGTCGATGCAAAAAAGGTCGAGAAGACTGTTCTTACAGAGGCTGTAAAGGTCGGAGAGAAGGTTGCTGAGCTCAAAAAACTCGAGGAAAAAGCAGCTGATCTGAAGAAGGTCGAAGAGAAGGCCGCAGCACTGAAGGATGAAACAAAAAAGGCGGTAAAGAAGGCCGCAGAAGTGAAGGAAGAGGCCAAAAAGGCCGACGATCTGGCTAAGAAAGCAGCCGATAAGGCCGCTGAAGTTAAGAAGACGGCTGAGAAGGCTGTTGCCGATGCTTCCAAAAAGACAGTCGAGAAGGCTGCTGCCGCCGCAAAGAAAGCGGCCGCTCCGGAAGCTTCCGTCACGATCGAATATCAGGGCAGGCAGTACGCCGCAAAGTCCATCCTCGAGCAGGCTACAGCCGCTTACATGGACGCCCACAAGGGCTCTCTTTTAAAGACGATCGAGATCTATGTGAAGCCGGAAGAGGGCGTCGCCTACTATGTCGCAAACGGCGAGGGCTCCGACGACTACAAGATTCTTCTTTGATGTTTGATGCCTGACAGGTTTACTGTTTATTAAAAAAAGACACCGGCGTTTAAGCCGGTGTCTTTTTTATGTGCTTTTCTTTGCCCTGCCGGTGCCATGAATCTGTATGGTCAGTATCTGGTATCTGTCCGGTCAGTATCTGGTATCTGTCCGGTCAGTCCCATAAATCTTTCCGGTCAGCATTTGCCCGGCAGGTGCCGCTTATATGATGTGTCCTCATGTAAACGGGCAGTTGTAGATCTTTACTCTCGTCTTCAGCGGAATGTTGTCGAAGATCCACTTCGCGTTGGCGAGCTTCACTCTCATGCAGCCGTGGGAAATGGACACACCCATGGAGCCGTCCACAAGTGAACTTGGTCCCGGATGGTCGGAGCTGTCATAGATCTCGGAGTGGAAGCCCTGATCCGCGTGGACAACCGTGAAGTACCAGCAGCGGTTGCTTCCTCCGGTGATGAAATACGTCCTCTTCAGGAAAATCTTCCACAGGCCGTCTGTCGTCGGAGTCCCCGCGGCGCCGATGCAGCACGGGAATTCCATGATCTTATCCCAGTTGTGCTTCCTTCCCTTGAAGATGTAAACCATGTGCTTTCCCTGATTTACGAGAATCAGGTAGCCGGTAGTGCTGTTCACCACATCGGCCAGCATGTATTCGTTATCTTCAAAATACGGGAAGATCTTGGTCTTTAACTTGCGGTAAGCAAGGGAGTCGCGGGTTGCGGTCTCATTTCCCTGCAT
>CADCPJ010000089.1 GCA_902803245.1 uncultured Lachnospiraceae bacterium
ATTTTCTGAGGGCCCGGATGGCGAGCTGTGTCGACTCGTGGGCGCCGGTCCCAAAAGCCGTCCCCGGATCGATGCGGAGCACCATGGAGGCCTTCCGGTCCTCTTCTTTCATCTCTTCCCACGTCGGGCAGATCAGGATGTCGTCCACGTAGAAGCTGTGAAAGTAATTCTTCCAGTTGTTGACCCAGTCCTCCTCTTTTGTCACGGATTCCTCCACCTCCATGCTGCCGAGGTCCGCGTAAGTCCCAAGCTTAAGAAGGCCCTCCTTCACGCGCGATAAGACCTCTGCGCTCGGGGCGTCTCCGTCCGTGTAGAAGGTGATCTCCGCCAGATGGTCATCCTCCGGCATCTCCGGCACCACGTCGCCGAAGAGACCTCCGGACTCTTCCGGGCTCACCGGTCTTCTGTCGGTGATCTCCACCGAGTCGTAGCCGAGTTCGCCGAGCATCGCGAGAACGAGATCCTCGGCCTCCCAGGTGGTGTGAATTGTGAAGCGCTTCCATTCCATCTTTTATTTGTCCTCTCCGCAGGCCTTGGCAAATGCCTGCAGCGCCTTTTTCTGCTCCCGGTTCAGCTTCGTCGGGACCTGCACAACCAGCGTGACATAGTGGTCGCCGCGGCTGTTCCTGTTGTGCACGGAAGGGACGCCTTTTCCTCTCAGGCGGATTCTCGTATCCGTCTGTGTCCCAGACTTGACGTCGTACTCCACCTCGCCGTCCACGGTTTTGATCCGCACCTTGCCGCCGAGAGCCGCCTTTGTGAAAGGAATCTGCACCACGGAATAGATATTCGTGTCTTCCCTCTCGAACATCGGGTGTCTCGCCACGCGGACCTCCACGAGAAGATCCCCTCTCGGTCCCCCGTTCGTCCCCGGCTCGCCCTTGTCGCGGATGCGCACGGACATCCCGTTGTCGATGCCGGCGGGAATATCCACGCTCAGCTTGGTCTTCTTCGTGACATAGCCGCTTCCCCGGCACTCGGAGCACTTCTCCTTGATGATCTTTCCGGTACCGCGGCAGTCCGGGCAGGCGGTCTCCGTCTGCATCATCCCGAAGATCGACTGCTGTGTGGAAATGATGCGGCCGGTGCCCCGGCACTTGGAGCAGGTGACGGGAGTGGTTCCGGGCTTCGCCCCGCTGCCTCCGCAGGTCGGGCAGGGCTCCCTTAAGTTCAGCTCAATCTGTTTCTCGCAGCCAAAGACCGCCTCCTCAAACGTGATGCTGACAGATGTCCGGACGTTCGCGCCCCGCATCGGCCCGCTGGACGCGCCCCTCGAGGACCGCCTTCCCCCTCCGAACAGGTCGCCGAAGAGGTCGCCGAAGATATCTCCCATATCTCCGCCGTTAAAGTCGAAGCCTCCGAAGCCTCCGCTTCCGCCCTCAAAAGCCGCATGGCCGAACTGGTCGTACCGGGCCCTTTTCTCGCGGTCGCTGAGCACGGAATAGGCCTCCGAGGCCTCCTTGAATTTTTCCGCCGCCTCGGCATTTCCCGGGTTGCTGTCCGGATGGTATTTCTTGGCGAGCTTCCTGTACGCCTTCTTCAGGTCGTCGTCGCTTGCGTTCTTTGAAACGCCGAGTACTTCGTAATAATCTCTCTTATCTGCCATATCTGCGCATCCTTTGCCTGCGTGTTCTTTCAAAAGAAAATGAGCTCACGAACAGCTCCTCCTTACCGGAGGAGCTGTTCGCGAAAGGATAATAAACTCACGGTTCTTATCTTAAAATACAACATCTGTTTTCCTAAAAGGAGCGGTCATTTATACCTCTTTGAAGTCCGCATCGACGACATCGTCGTCCGCGCTGCTGCCTGTGGAGCCTGCTGCGCCGCCCATATCCGGTCCGGCCTGGCCTGCTCCGCCCTGTCCCTGTGTCTGCTCGTACATCTTCGCAAAGAGCTTCTGGGCGCTCTCAAGGAGCTTGTCCTTGGCTGCCTTGATCTCCGCTACGTCTCCTTCGCTAAGAACAGCCGCAGGATCCGTGTGCTTTGCGAGGATGTCCTTCAGGGCCTTAAGGTCTCCCTCCACAGCGGCCTTGTCGGAGGCATCGAGCTTGTCGCCCGCGTTCTTCAAGGCATCTTCCACCTGGAAGACCATGCTGTCGGCTTCGTTCTTTGTGTCGACGCCTTCCTTCCTTCTCTTGTCCTCTGCCTCATACTGCTGGGCTTCCTTGACCGCGCGGTCGATGTCCGCGTCGGACATGTTGGAGCTCGCCGTAATCGTGATGTGCTGCTCCTTGCCCGTGCCGAGATCCTTCGCGGACACGTTCACGATGCCGTTCGCGTCGATGTCGAATGTGACCTCGATCTGCGGGACGCCGCGGCGTGCGGGCGGGATTCCGTCGAGACGGAACTGGCCGAGGGACTTGTTGTCGCGGGCAAACTGGCGCTCGCCCTGAAGGACGTTGATGTCAACAGCCGTCTGGTTGTCGGCAGCCGTGGAGAAGATCTGGCTCTTCTTTGTCGGGATCGTCGTATTGCGCTCGATCAGCCTTGTTGCCACGCCGCCCATGGTCTCGATGGACAGCGACAGCGGTGTGACGTCGAGGAGCAGGATATCGCCTGCGCCCGCATCGCCCGCGAGCTTGCCGCCCTGAATCGAAGCGCCGAGTGCCACGCACTCATCGGGGTTCAGGTTCTTGCTCGGCTCCTTGCCGGTCAATGTCTTGACGCGGTCCTGGACGGCCGGGATTCTTGTGGATCCGCCGACAAGGAGGACCTTCGTCAGGTCGGTTGAAGTAAGGCCGGCATCGGAGAGTGCCTTCTGGACCGGAGCGACCGTGCGCTCAACCAGCTCATGGGTCAGCTCGTCGAACTTCGCGCGGGTGAGGTCCATGTCGAAGTGCTTCGGTCCCTCGTTTGTGGCGGTTATGAACGGAAGGTTGATGTTGGTCGTCGTCGCTGTGGACAGCTCCTTCTTCGCCTTCTCGGCCGCTTCCTTGATTCTCTGAAGGGCCATGTTGTCCTTACTGAGGTCCACGCCTTCCTTCTTGCGGAAGTCCTCGATCATGTAGTTCGCAATCACATTGTCGAAGTCGTCGCCGCCGAGAAGGCTGTCGCCGTTGACCGCGAGAACCTCGATGACACCGTCGCCAATCTCGATGATGGAGACA
>CADCPJ010000090.1 GCA_902803245.1 uncultured Lachnospiraceae bacterium
GACGACAAAGAGGATCAGCGCCTGGGCCTGGCCCGTGCCGTAGTTCTTGTAGGTAAATGCCTGGTTGTACACGTGCATCGCCGCCATGACCGACGAGCCGTACGGCTCGCCCTTGGTCAATGACAGGTTCACATCGTAGACCATGAAGCAGCGCGTGATGGAGAGGAACAGGCACTGCACGAAGGATGCGCGCATCAGCGGGACGGTGACATACCAGGTGGACTGGGTCTCCGTACAGCCGTCGATCTGCGCAGCCTCTATCAGCGACTTGGAGACGCTCATGAAGCCCGCCACATAGATCAGCATCATATAGCCGGCGTACTGCCAGACCGATACGATAATCAGGGCAGCCATCGCGCCGCTCGTGGAGCCGAGCAGGGACGTGGTTCCCTTGAAGATCGCCGGAAACGCGCGGTTAAACACAAACTGCCACACATAACCGAGGACGATGCCGCCGATCAGGTTCGGGATAAAGAAGCCTGCGCGGAAGAGGTTCTGGCCACGGATGCCGCGCGTCACCATATAGGCCAGCAGGAAGGCAACGATATTGATGAGTACCACAGAGATCACAGAGTAAATCACGGTGCGCAGCAGTGCGCTCCAGAAGGTCATATCCGAAAATGCCGCCGCATAGTTCGCGAATCCGACAAAGGGCTTCGACAGCGACACGCCGTCCCAGCTCGTAAATGTCAGATAGATACCGTATATGAAAGGCACGATAACCACCGCGCAGAACAGCACAGTCGCGACACCGGCAAACATCATATACTGGCGGACCTTGTAGGATAGTTTATTTCGGTCCATACAATTTCTCCTTATTTGCTATAGTCGATTTTGAAGGAGGCGGGGAGCATGAAAGCGCCGTCCGCCCGATGCAGCGCTCAAAAAAGCGGATATGGCCCGCTCATGATGCCATATCCGCCTTCCAGTCACATCATTATTGAACCGGTTCTGTAGCTTTCCAGTAAGATGTAATTGCATCCGCGAAGCCGGCGCGATCTGTCTGATTTGCCAGATATTCCTGGAAGGAAGCACCGCACTTTGCATAGTGGTCATCCGGCAGATAGTTGTAGTTCTCAACGAGGAGATCGTTGTCGGCAAAATACTTTACAGACTTGCCGAGCGGATCGGAGACCTCAAGCGTGATATTGGAGAAAGCAGGAACAAGTGCACAGGTGTTGACCAGGAAGTCCTGTCCCGCGTCATCGTAGACGAGCCAGTTGAGGAAATCCTTCGCAGCTTCCCTCTGCTCATCCGATGTATTGTCGGAGCTGTCGATGAAGAAATACTTGGAGCCGCCGCCGACAAGCTTGCCGTTGTAATCAGCGTTGTCCTGCGGGATCGGCATCATCATCATCTCGCCGGCAGGATCATACTCGGCAAGAACGGACCAGTCCCAGTTGCCGCCGAACATGAAAGCGATATCGCCGTCTGCCAGAAGCATCTCTGTGTCCTCACGGACCGCAGCGATCGGGGAAGCGGCTGCATAGTTGTTCTCTTTGAGCAGGTCGAAGGTGTCCATAAGATCCGTGAAGCGCTCATCGGAGTTGAGGTCGATGGAGCCGTCATGGATTCCGCGGATGAATGCGGCCGGATCTTCTCTTGTCTCGTACACTTCTGCGAGATAGTGCGCTGCCAGTGACCAGTCTTCCTTCATGACGCCGGTGGGATTCTCCATGCCGCCGTCCTTCAGCTTCTGAAGGAGCTCTGCGAAAGCTTCACGCGTCACGACAGTAGAGGGATCGAAAGTCTCTCCGAGGATGTCTTCGATCGCCGTCTTGTTCATGATGATGCCTCTCGCTTCCACGCAGACCGGGAAGCCGTATACCTTGCCGTCGATGGCGATCTCCTGCGTCGTATCCTCGACCCACTTCTGGTCAGAGAGGTCGATGGCGTGATCCGGAGCAAGAGAATAGATGTCCTTCGCGTCAACCATGGAAATCGTGTAGGGCTCATTCGATGCGTATCTTGTGGACATATGGGCCGCAACCGTGTCGCTGGAGTAGTAAACTTCAACATCCACGCCCTTTTCCGCGCTGTATTCAGCCGCCATCTCCTCGAGCTGGCTCTGAATCTCCATCTTGGAATTGAAGATCGTGATCTTCACATCCGCTGCCTGAGCAGGAATCGCCGTCATGCCCGCGAGCATAGCCCCTGCCGTCAATAAGGATACAACTTTCATTCTTCTCATACTGCTCCTCCTTTTTCCCGAACAAAGTTCGCTGCTGTTTTTCCGGTCCGTTTCATACCCGGACGCGAAAAAAAAACAAAGTGCCGTGCATTTGACACATTGCCATCATATCATCCTCACTCTTACCTCGTCAATCGTGATTATTCACAAAAAGTAACCGGTTACTTCTTGTTTCTTTTATCTTTTTTTGTTATATCTTTTATCTTTTTTTGTTATACTATTATAGTCGTCAACGAAACTGTCTGTCTTAAGCAGAACATTTCGCTTTCCCTAATATGCAGTTAATCCAAGCAATTGCCAGGCTTAACCGGTATAAGGCCCGGCACATCTGTTTTATCGTGTCAGGCTTCAAAGTAAGAAAGATGATCCGGACATTTTTTTGCGCGCATCAGTCAGGAGATCACAAATGAGCGAAAAAAAGCAGGTCACCTTTGAGGACATAGCAAAGTATACAGGTTTTTCCAAAACCACGATCTCCCGCTACTTCAACAGGCCCGCGACAGTCACGGAAAACAACCGGAAGATCATCCGGGAGGCACTGGACACACTCGGTTATCAGGAAAACAAGGTGGCGCATATCCTGGCCACAGGAAAAACGGAATATGTCGGGGTGATCGTCCCAAGTCTCGAACTGGACTACTACTCCTCGATGCTCGACAAGATTCTCAAAACCTACAATGAATTCGGCTACAAATTTATTGTATTCGTAGGGAGCAACGACGCCGCAGCGGAGATGCGGTACCTCGAAGAACTGCTCGCCTACCAGATTGAGGGTCTCATCATCATGAACCACACCCTGCCCTCAATGAGTCTGTGCTCCTTAAGCGTCCCCGTCGTCGCCATCGAGAGGGAAGACCGGTTCATCAACAGCGTCAATTCCGACAACTACCTGGGAGGCATAGAGGCCGCTTCCCTCCTTTTAGAGAAGCCCTGTGATGTCCTCATCCACCTCAACTCGCCTACGGATGAATCGATTCCCGCTTACAGGAGAATCCTGGGATTTAAGGATTACTGCCTGGGTCACGGCCTGCCCTGCGACATCATGATCCGGGATTTCGGCTACTCCCATGAGGAGCTGCACATTCCTGTCAAATCGGCATTTGAGGAAATGGAGAACAGATATCCCGGCATGAAGAAGGGGGTTTTCTGTGCCAATGACGTCATCGCAAACTACCTGCTCGGACAGGTGATCCGCAAATACGGAGGGCTCACCCCTTACTACAGGATCGTGGGCTTTGACAATACTCCCATGGCCGTCAAGGCAGCCTATTCCATCAGCACGATCGATCAGCAGATTGACGTCATCGCGCGGGAAGCCTTCAGTCTCCTGTTGGAGAAAATCCGCCTGAAGCGCGCAGGGGACCCCGCCGCGGACGTGCCGGTCCACAAGACGGTCTCCCCTTTGATCTTGAGAAGGGAGACCACTTAGCGGGATGATCCGGCATGCGGCATTTTCGTTTCTTCACATTTCCCGCGAAGAGAGCGCAGACGGAAAAAGATTCACTTCCAGGCAGAGGGAGCGCGGACGGTAATAGA
>CADCPJ010000091.1 GCA_902803245.1 uncultured Lachnospiraceae bacterium
CCCGGGTGCTGCTAATGTCCGGCAGATACAGTCAGCTTTCGTCCCGGGTGCTGCTAATGTCCGGCAGATACAGTCAGCTTTCGTCCCAGGTGCTGCTTAAAACCAGCTTCTGTTCCAGCTTCTGGATCGCCGCGTCGATCCTTAAGAGGTCCTCCTCCGTCACGGTTGCCGTTGTGACGACGGCCGGCACGCTGTAATTCCGGAATGTCTCCGCCCGCACCGTAGTGATGATGAGCGCGGGCTCATACTCCTCGATCCGGCTCCGGTCGTAGACCGGGACGGCCCCCGCCACGAAGATGCGGTTCCCGAAGAGCTTCCGGAGATTCTCGCAGAGGTATTCCGTGAGTCCGCCCGAGTAGTGGCTGACCACCACGGCTTTCAGCCTCTCCCGAAGCTTCCTCTCGTGCCGCTCGGCGGCGGCAGCGAGGATCGGGAGAAGATAGAGCTCCTCTCCGTCCCGGATCTCATAGTGGGAGAGGATCGAGAGGCTTTTGCCAAGGCCCTCGGCCGCCGCCACCAGGTAGGGATACACCTTCGCCAGCTGCTCATACTCATACCGGCTCTGGGGAAGCGTCGACAGCTGGGGAAGAAGAAAGGATATGGCGCAGCAGGTGAGATCGCGAAGAAGCCGGCTGTCCTTTGAGAAGTCATATCGGTAGCGTTCTTTCAGTTCTCCAATGAGCTGCCCGGCTATTATCCCCGCCTTTTCCGCCTTGCCCGGACAGGCGCGCAGCGGGACATCCGGCTCATAGAAGCAGAGATTGCGCAGGCGGTCGACCGCGGCGGCGAACCAGTGATAGTCGGACGGCATAAGCTCGATCTCCCACCCCTCTTTGAGTCCGTCCAGATAGCGCCGCACGGCATCCTCCGTCTCCGGAAATGCCGCCGCCTCAAAGTCCATAAGGAGATGGCCCAGAAGATTTCTCTCGTAGAGAACGGCCGTGGACAGGAGCAGGTAGATGTGCCCGTAGTCATCCAGGCGGATGCCGCTTTGATCCAGCATATCCCGAAGGGCCCTGCGGATTCCCTCGAGGACCTCGGAATCGAGGATGCTCCTGTGAAAGGCGACTCCCTCCCTGGAATTGAAGTCCCACCTCTCGAGGTACAGCCGGATCAGTATGTCCCTTCTCTTCCGCTCATCCCGCTCAAAGAGGAGAGAGCTGTGCCTCCTCTCAAGTCCGATGAAAGGCTCCTTCTCCACAATTCTCCTGCGGATCTCTTTTAAGTCGCTCTCCAGAGTCGTCCGGCTCACATACATCTGCTCCTCGAGATCTGATAGCGCAATCCACTCATTCGATTCCAGAAGCACGCGCAGCAGATAGGCGATGCGGTCCTCCCTGGTCCGGAAATGCCCCCGCTCGGAGATGAGCTCATGAAACCGCTGCCGGTCGAGGACTTCGAGAGCATAGCCCTTCGCCGCGACGGAGCGGACATGGACGACCTCTTCGTCAAGAATCTCCCCCAGCTCGGAGACAATCTGGCGGACGGTCCGCGGGGACACCCCGAGCTGCTCCGCGAGCTCCCTCCCCGGCGTGATCCCGTGTTTTGCATTCAATATGCCAAGAAGCCGGCGCTGCCGGCTGCTGATCGGAGTCTGTTCCATGTGAGCGCCCCTCCCTGCCAACAGGTATCAAACCTTCGCTCCCGACTCATCGAACCACAAGAAAAAAGCACTCCGTTCCATGCGAAAGAACCGGAATGCCATTATTTTAACACAAAAAGGTGACAATGGGGACAGTCCCCATTGTCACGTTTTTCGCGCCGTCAGTCAAATGGGTGCAGGACGACCTTGATCGCCTCGCCGGATCGGGTGAGCCCGATGCCCTTGTTGATCTCATCGAGCGGCAGGATGTGCGTGATGAACTTGTCCGACGGGAAGTCTTTGTCGATGGCCAGGCGGAACGCGCGCTTGGACTGGTCGTAGGAAGCGCCGAAATGGCCCTTGATCCAGATGTTGTTGTAGTGGACGAGGTTGCAGTCGAGTTCGGTCATGGAGCCCTTCGGCACACCGCCGAAGAACACGACGATGCCGCCCTTCCTCACCATGTGAATGCTCTGCGTCTGGGTCGCATTGACCGGGGTCGCGGAGATGACCTTGTCCGCTCCCTTGCCGCCGGTCAGCTTCTTCACTGCCTCAATCGGGTCGGTCGCGGAGCTGTCGATAATCTCGTCGACGCCGAACTGCTTCGCCATCTCCAGGCGGTGCGCGTTGATATCAATCATGATGACCTTCTGTGCCCCGCGGATCTTCGCGATCTGGGCCATGAAGTCGCCGATCGGGCCGGCTCCGATGATGACGAGGGTGTCGGCATAGCCGACCTTCACGTTCTCGAGGCAGGCGAAGACAGATGTCAGGGGCTCGCCGAGGGAAGCGGCCTCGTAAGTCACGTCGTCCGGGATCTCGTATATGCCGCCGTAACGGATCTTCTCGCCGCCGACCGCGATGTACTGGGCGAATCCGCCGGTGCCGGCGAGCTTCGCTACATGTTCGTTTTCACAGTTCTCGCTGTGGCCGCTTATGCAGGAGTCGCACTCCATGCAATACGTGCCCGGAAAGAGGAAGAGCCTCTGCCCGACGCGGTACTTCGTCTCTTCGGGTCCGACCTCGTCGACGCAGCCGACGATCTCGTGGCCGTAGATGAAAGGATAGTTCCCTTTTCTGGAATCGGTTGTGAGGTTGCGGATATCGGAGCCGCACAGGCCCACGGCCATGATCTTGAGGATCAGCCCGTCCTTCGGGCACTCCGGCTTATCGGTCATCTCCACGCGGATATCATTTGGTCCGTACATAAGCGCTGCTTTCATCTGCATAACTGTCTGTCTCCTTTCCATGAGCTCTCATTTTATTTCGTATTTTGAAAATGGCGGCCGGTCCTGCTTCTTTATTGTTTCTTAAGTGTTTCTTGTGGTTCCGCCGGTCTCATGCCGCGCTCTTTATGGCTCAAGTATAGTGGCGGCGGACACCATTTTCAAATGAAATACTTCCTCTTCAAGGAGGCAAAAGTCCTTTTGCCCGCACTTATAAACCGGCTTATGATTGAGATACCGGATATATGATTGATAAAAAAGATACGGGATATGACGCATTGGATACGAGATATGACTCATGAAAAAGCATAAAGGAGGACAGACTATGAACCTGGCAGAGAATTATCTGATCGGCATGGACCTCGGAACGACCAACGTGAAGGCGATCCTCATGGGTGAGGACGGAAACATCGTCGCCTCGGCATCGAGGGAGAACCACCTGATCTTCCCCGGCCCCAATATGGTGGAGCAGAGCGCCGACGAGTGGTGGGACAACGCCTCCTCCATCCTCCGCGAGATCACTGCCGCCGCAGGGCCCGAGGTCGTCTCCCGCGTGAGGGGCATCTCTGTGAGCTCCCAGACCGTCTCCATGCTCCCCGTGGACAGGGACGGGAATCCCTTAAGGGGCGCCCTGATCTGGATGGACAGCCGCTCCATGAAGGAGATGCATTTCATCTCGCTCTCTCTCGGCCACGATCACATGGTCGAGATCATCGGGGGCCAGCCGGACGTCGCCTTCCTCCCGAACAAAATCCTCTGGTACAAGAACAATGAGCCTGAGCTCTTCGCGAAGACTTACAAGATCCTGCAGGCGAGCTCCTACATCAACTATAAGCTGACCGGCGTCTTCTCGGCGGA
>CADCPJ010000092.1 GCA_902803245.1 uncultured Lachnospiraceae bacterium
CACATTCAGTTCCACGGGTACGATGTCCCCGCCTACGTGAATGTCCAGTACCCCTGGGACGGACACGAGCTGATTGAACCCGGGGAGATCCCGGAGAGGTTCAATCCCGTGGCCAGCTATGTGAGGTTTTTTGAGGTTCCGGAATGGATGAAGGGGAAGCGCACAATTCTCTCTTTCCAGGGAGTGGAGAGCGGATTTGCCCTCTGGGTAAACGGGGAATACGTCGGCTACAGCGAGGACTCCTTTACGCCCTCCGAATTCGATGTCACGGAATACTTAAGGGACGGGGAGAACCGACTCGCAGTTCAGGTCTTCAAGTGGACGGCAGGCAGCTGGTGCGAGAGCCAGGACTTCTACCGCTTCTCCGGGATTTTCCGGGACGTCTTCCTCTACGCCGAAGGCGACGTGCACATCCGCGACCTCCGCGTGCGGACGATTCTTGACGACGATTATGCGGACGCCTCTCTTTTGCTCCGCCTCATCGCCTCCCGCGCCGGAGCGGTGGAGATCTCGCTTATGGACGGGGAGAAAACGGTCCTCTCCTCCGCGGAGAGGATTCCCTCCGGCGGCGAGGCGGAGTTCTCTTTCAAAGTGGAGAAGCCGGAGCTCTGGAGCGCCGAGATCCCGAAGCTCTATGAGCTGGTCTTAAGGGTGTCGGATGAGCAGGGCAGAAGGACCGAGACCGTCCTCGAGAAGGTGGGATTCAGGAGATTTGAGCTGAAGGACCATATCATGCACCTCAACGGGAAGCGGATCGTCTTCAAGGGAGTGAACCGCCACGAGTTTGACTGCAAAAGCGGCCGGGTCCTCTCCGAGGAGATCACGCGGAAGGACATCGTCACGATGAAGCGCAATAACATCAATGCGATTCGGACGAGCCACTACCCGAACCAGACGCATCTCTACCGGCTCTGCGACGAGTACGGCCTCTACCTCATCGACGAGACGAACCTGGAGGCCCACGGCGCGATGGACGCCATCGCCGTCGCGGGAAAGGGAATTGACTTCGCGGTTCCCGGAGACCGGCCGGAGTTCCTGGACCTCGTCCTCGACAGGGCAAGGAGCATGCTGGAGAGGGACAAGAACCACCCCTCGATCCTGATCTGGTCCTGCGGAAATGAGTCCTTCGGCGGCAGCAACCTCTATCAGATGTCCGAGCAGTTCCGCCGCCTCGACCCGACCAGGCTGGTCCACTACGAGGGCATCTACCACGACCGCCGGTACAACGCGACAAGCGATATCGAGAGCACGATGTATGCCCCGGTGAAGGAAATCCGGGAGTTTCTCTCAGAGCACAGGGACAAGCCTTACATCAACTGCGAGTACACTCACGCCATGGGCAATTCCTGCGGCGCGATGCACAAATACACGGAACTGGCTTACACCGAGCCGCTGTTCCAGGGCGGCTTCATCTGGGACTACGTGGACCAGTGCATCGAGATGAAGGACCGCTTCGGCAGGACCTTCATGGGCTACGGCGGGGACTGCGGCGAGAGGCCGAACGACAACAACTTCAGCGGAAACGGCATTGTCTACGGGGAGAACCGCGAGCCCTCGCCGAAGATGCAGGAGGTAAAGTACAACTACCAGAACATCAGGATTTATTTTGAAATAAGGGGAGAGGAGTCCGTCCCGGGAAGCTTTACCGTGGAGAACAGGAATCTGTTTCTCGACACGGACGCATATGCGTGCAGGATCTCCCTTTTTAGAGACGGGGAACTGATTAATGAGATGACCGGCACCATATCTGCGGCGCCTCTTTCGAAGGGCACCTTCCCGATTCCCGTCGCGGTTCCCGAAAAGAAGGGGGAATACGCCCTGACCGTGTCCTTCCACCTGAAGGAGGACACCTTATGGGCGAAGGCCGGACACGAGGTTGCATACGGCCAGACCGTGTTCGAAATAGCGGGAAATGAGCCGGAAAAGTGCACCTTGAAGGGCGCGAAGATGGAGGTCACGCACGGATGGGAGAACATCGGCGTAAGAGGCGGGGACTATGAGATCCTCTTCTCAATCCTCCACGGGGGACTCGTATCCTATAAAGTGGGCGGCAGGGAGCTGATCAAGCGGTCCCCGAGGCCGAATTTCTGGAGAAGCATGACGGACAACGACATCGCCAATTTCCTCCCCTTCCGTGCCGGGCAGTGGAGAAGCGCCGGGATGTACTGCACCTCCAAGAGCCCCGAAACCGTCTGGGGCCCGCGGTGTGACTTTGAGAGGACGGATCACTCCGTGACGGTGACCTATACCTATCACCTGCCGACGTCTCCCGCGTCAGACTGCGTTCTTGCCTACGAAGTGCTTGAGAGCGGGGAGGTGCTCGTCTCCCAGAAGATGGCCGCTTCCCGCAAGGTCGGCGAGCTTCCGGAATTCAGCACGCTGTTCGTGCTCGACGCGGCATATAAGAACGTCAGATGGTACGGGCTCGGGCCGGATGAGACCTACGCGGACCGGTGTCATGCGAAGCTGGGAATCTATCAGAATGAAGTGACGGACAATGTGGCCAGGTATCTGACCCCTCAGGAGAGCGGGAACAAGGTGGGCGTCCGCTTCGCTTCCGTGACGGATAAGGAAGGCACCGGCCTCCTCTTTAAAATGGGGCGGGCGGGAAGCGCGCTTCTTGATCCGGACGAGGCTGTGGGAGGACTCACTTATGCTGCCGATGACCAGAAGCTGCCCGCAGGGGGACTTCAGTTCTCGGCGATGCCCTATTCCCCGCAGCAGCTCGATGCGGCGACCCATCCAAATGAGCTTCCGCCCGTGCTCGACACCTATGTCCGTGTCGGCATTCAGATGGGTGTGGGAGGTGATGACACGTGGGGAGCTCTGGTTCACCCGGAGTATCTCATCGACAACACGAAGGACATCGCGATTCATTACTCCTTCCGGGGAATTACGGGACAGGCCGATTCCCTCTACACTTTAACGTGATAATGTGTTAACATATCCATGTTGCCGATGTAGAAATAAGCGCCTTGCGGGATGATTCACCTGCCGAAAAGCTTTTGGGGCGCAGGAAAGGGGTATGTATGAAAAAGAAAAACATTGCGGTGCCTCTGATTGCGATTCTTGTCGTGGTCGCAATCCTGGTAATCGCGGCGGTAACGACGACGCCGGATACTGTCCGGGAGACAGGATGGGCGCTGGCTCCTCCGCTTATCGCCATTATCCTGGCACTCGTCACAAAGGAAGTCTACAGCTCCCTTTTCGTCGGAATCCTGTCCGGAGCCCTGCTGTTTTCCGGGTTTAACTTCGAGGGGACACTTCTTCACATCTTCCATCACACCGTGACTGTCGACGGGGAAGAGGTGACTTACGGAATGATCTCCGTGCTCTCGGACTCCTACAACGTCGGAATCCTCATCTTCCTCGTGATCCTCGGCATCATCGTGCAGCTCATGAACCGCACGGGAGGCTCGGTCGCCTTCGGAAACTGGGCATCGCGGAGGATCAAGACCCGCGCGGGAGCTCAGATCGCCACGATCGGTCTCGGCGTACTCATTTTCATCGATGACTATTTCAACTGCCTGACCGTCGGCTCCGTCATGCGCCCGGTCACGGACAAGCACAACGTATCCAGGGCAAAGCTCGCGTACCTCATCGATGCCACGGCTGCTCCCGTATGCATCATCGCCCCCATCTCCTCGTGGGCGGCGGCTGTCTCGGGCTTCGTCGAGGGCCAGAACGGACTGAATCTCTTTATCCGCGCGATTCCGTTCAACTACTACGCGCTTCTCACTATCGCGATGATGCTCATGCTCGTTATCATGAAAGCGGACTACGGCCCGATGTATACGCATGAGTACAATGCGGTCGAAAAGGGCGACATCTACACCACCAAGGACCGGCCCTACAAAGACACCACGGAAGAGGCGGCGACATCGAAAGGCAGGGTGCTTGACATGATGATTCCGATCATCACCCTCATCGCCTGCTGCATCGTCGGCATGATCTACACCGGCGGCTTCTTCTCCGGAGAGAGCTTTGTGGACGCCTTCGCGAACTGCGATGCTTCCGTCGGCCTCGTGCTCGGCTCCTCCGTGGCTCTTGTCATCACGGTCATCTATTATTTCTGCCGCCGCATCATCCCGTTCGGCACGATGATGGAGTGTGTGCCTGAGGGCTTCAAGCAGATGGTTTCCCCGATCCTGATCCTGACCTTCGCATGGACGCTCAAGTCCATGACGGACAGCCTCGGGGCGAAGCAGTTTGTGGCGGGGATCGTGCAGAACTCCGCTCACGGCTTTTTGATGTTCCTGCCGGTCATCATCTTCCTCATCGCCGTGGGACTCTCCTTCGCGACGGGAACCTCCTGGGGAACCTTCGGCATCCTGATTCCGATCGTCGTCGCCTGCTTTGACGGCGTGAACCCGAATATGATGATCATTTCCATCTCCGCGTGCATGGCCGGCTCCGTCTGCGGCGACCACTGCTCGCCGATCTCCGACACGACGATCATGTCCTCTGCCGGCGCACAGTGCAGCCACCTGAACCACGTCGGGACCCAGCTCCCGTATGCGCTTTCCTGTGCGGTGATCTCCGGCATCACGTACTTCATTGCCACCTGCATCGAGAGGGCGACGGGATCCCTTGCGGTCGCCGGCGCAGTCTCTCTCCCTGTCGGCCTTGTAATTCTGTTCCTCTTCCTCCTTATGATGAAGAGAGGGGAAAAGGGCAGACGGGAAGCGCACGAGTGAAGCGTAAACGAACATGGAAGAGTGGGCCTGGACTTTGATCCGGGCCCACTTCTTTTTAAAGCAAGGCAAATGAATTGTTTTGCGGTGATGCTTGTATTTTTTTCAGAAAAAAGCATTGTTTTTAAAAAAATATGAGCAAACAAACAAATAACGTGGTAAACTGTTTTACAAGCAATATGCCTGGACAATGTCACTATAGAAAATGGACCTGTATAATCTGTCAGAGGTGTAAAAAACATGCTGTATAACACACATCTAGCCACACTCATTGAAGTCGTAGAAGCGGGAAGCTTTCGCCGGGCAGCGGAGAAGGTGGGGATTTCCCCGTCCGCCGTTCTCAAGCAGATCACTCTCCTTGAAAACGAGCTGCAGGTGAACCTCTTTGACCGCTCCAGAAAAGGCGTCACCTTAACGGAGGCGGGCGAATCCGTCTACCATGACGCCAAGTATATCCTGCAATACTGTGAGTCAGCCGCCGAGCGCGCGAGAGAACTCTTCACGAAGCAGTCGAACACGGTGCGCATCGGCTTTTCCGTCATGAACCCGGTCACTCCGCTGCTCTCATTCTGGCCTGAGATCCAGAAGCTTTGCCCGGAGATCAAGTGTCACTTCACGACATTTGAGCCGACGAGGGATGGCATCGAGAGAACGTTCTCTACGCTGGGTCAGGACAGCGACCTCGTCCTCAGCATATATGACGACCGGTTTCTCGCCAAATATGGCCTGAAGGCTCTGAAGCTGCGGAATACCTCTGCCGTGATCGCATCGATGCCGCGGAGCGGGGAGAGTGCTGCCGCGGAGCGGGAGATCGGAATGGAAGAGCTGAGAAACCGGGCAGTTCTTGTCCCGAAACGGGGGCGCTTTGAAACGGCCGACGCTTTCCGCGATGACGCGGAGAGAAACTATCCGAGCATACATATCGAGGACTTCGATATGTATTCCCTCGACATCTTCTACCGGTGCCAGAACGAGGACAAGTGCATTTTCACTTATGACGAGTGGGAGCTCGGGCATATGCTGCTCGAACAGCGGAAGCTGAGAGGAATGTACCAAAGCTGCTACGGCCTCATATATGGAAGAAATCCGTCAGAACCTGTGGTCAAGCTGCTCACAGCCATGAGCACGCTGCTGGAGAGGCCGAACACCGTCTCATATACCGGTTAACGGCCATAACAGATTCTTTCCTTTTCAAACACAGATTCTTCACAGGCTGTCTGTATGATATGGGTTGTAATCAGGTGTTTGCTTTGCATACACGCAGATAACCTTTTCTTTTTCATACAGCCTGCTTAAAAGCAGGTATCTCCTTCCCTTAATGATTTGAGGACGTCCATCTTTTTGAGGATGGACGTCCTCGTCATGTTTTGGGGACGCAAAGCGTCCCGAATACCTGGGATGGTGAACAGCTGCGGTGGCATATCTTTAGAGCGCATCCCGGGACACAAGTCATTTTCCTTCCTGACCGCCTTCTTTATCTCCGCACGGCCGGAATCTGGAGATGATGGATTCGGCGACCCGGATCCCGTCGATCGCGGCGGACATGATGCCTCCCGCGTAGCCTGCGCCCTCGCCGCAGGGATAGAGGCCCCGGAGCTCTGACTCATAAGTGTCCGCATCCCTCTCGATCCGGACCGGAGAGGAGGTCCGGCTCTCGAGGCCGGCTACGAGGGCTTCCTCTCCGGCAAATCCCGGTATGATGCGGTCGAAGCGGTCGATCCCCTCGATGAGGTCCCCGGTGAGGGAGGATGGGAGAAGCAGGTTCAGGGGGGCATAAGCGCTCCTGCCTTTAAGACAGAGCTCATCCGCCTCCGCTTCCGTCAGCTCCCTTATTCCGGACAGATCCCCTATTTCGGACAGATC
>CADCPJ010000093.1 GCA_902803245.1 uncultured Lachnospiraceae bacterium
CGCCGGGGCGGAAGAGACCAGGCTGAGCTTTGAGCTCGTGGTGCGCGGCTCGGCGTGACGGGATCCATGCGCAGACAGATACATCACGCAGAAGGTTTTATAGAACAGAGGTTTTACGGGTGAGAGAAAGGAAGAGTGGCCGTACTATGATCAATGAGAACTGGGAAGTCGAGTTTAAGGAGAGATTAAAGACACACTATGAGGAGATGAAATGGCTCTATTTCGAGCTCTATCACAGTGACCGCCAGGCCTTCGGGTATTTTCTGGAGATGCTGCACACCTGCTATAAAGAAAGACCCGGGACGCTGAAAAAATGGGACGAGGCAAGAGCCGCCTCCCCGGAGTGGTTTAAGGGAAATGAGACCCTCGGCGAAGTGATGTACGTGGACTGCTTCGCCGGCAATCTGAAGGGCGTGCGGGAGCACCTCGGTTATCTCGAGGAGAGCGGGATCAATTACCTGCACCTCATGCCGCTCCTTTGCAGCCCGAAGGGCAGGAGCGACGGGGGATACGCCGTCTCCGACTTCCGGAATGTGGAGCCGGATCTCGGCACCATCGACGACCTCATGGAGCTCTCCTATGGATGTCACCGCCGCGGCATCAACGTGTGCCTCGACTTTGTCATGAATCACACGAGCGAGGACCACGAGTGGGCCAAAAAGGCGAGGGCGGGAGACATCGCCTGCCAGGAGAGATACTTCTTCTTCGACAACTGGGAGATCCCGAACCAGTTTGAGAAGACGGTTCCCCAGGTATTCCCGACGACCGCGCCCGGCAACTTCACCTGGTGCGAGGAGGCCGGCAAGGTGGTCATGACCAGCTTCTATCCCTATCAGTGGGACCTCAATTACGCGAATCCCGTGGTCTTCAACGACATGACCGAGAACCTGCTCTATCTGTGCAACCACGGAATTGACATCGTCCGCCTGGACGCCGTGCCTTATATCTGGAAGAGGCTCGGGACAAACTGCCGCAACCTGCCGCAGGTTCACACGCTTGTGAGGCTCATGCGCATGGCGGCCGAGATTGTCTGCCCCGGCACGATGCTCCTCGGCGAAGTGGTCATGGAGCCTTCGAAGGTGGTTCCGTATTTCGGGACGCTCGACAAGCCCGAGTGCCACCTGCTCTACAACGTGACGACGATGGCCAGCACCTGGCACACGGTGGCGACCCGCGACGTGAGGCTTCTGAAGCACCAGCTGGGCTCGGTCTTCGCGCTCCCGAAGGACTACACCTTCCTCAATTACCTGCGCTGCCACGATGACATCGGCTGGGGGCTCGACTACGATTTCCTGAAGGAATTCGGGTCCGACCAGGTCCCCCACAAGAAATTCCTGAACGACTATCTGACGGGAAAATGGGAGGGCTCGGATGCCCGCGGCGAGCTCTACAACGACGACCCTGCCTTAGGCGACGCGAGACTGTGCGGGACGACGGCTTCTCTTTGCGGGATTGAGGCCGCTGAGTACGAGGGAAACAGCGAAAAACTGGACCGCGCCATCACGCTTGATATCATGCTTCACGCATTTCTCTTTACGCAGAGCGGCATCCCGGTGATATACAGCGGCGACGAGATCGGGCAGCTCAATGACTACTCGTATCATGAGAACCCCCTCAAATGGGATGACAGCCGCTACCTCCACAGAGGAAAAATGAACTGGGACGAAGCGGCGATGAGGAACGACCCATCCGGCCGGCAGGGCCGCCTCTATCAGGCCATCCGGAAGCTGGAGGAGATCCGCAGGAGCCACATCGTCTTTGAGGCGCTGGCCGACACGTGGATCGTGGAGACATACAACGACCATATCCTTGGCATCGGACGCTATTTCGACGGCGAGAAGCTGATCGCGCTCTTTAATTTCAGTGATGAGTATGAGACCGCGTGGGTCAACGAGGTCGAGGACTACGTCGACCTCATGACCGGCAGCGCCCGCGAGGCGAAAGGCGTGGGAATCCCGGCACATGATTTTGCCTGGCTCCTGACTTCGTTCGGGGGCGAGAGGAAATATAAGAAGCAGCCTTCGCCGAGACTTGAGGCGGAGCCCGTGAAGGCGAAGAAACCGGCAGGCGCAAAGGGCGCTGAGGCGAAGGAAACTTCGCAGAAGACTGCTCCGAAGAAAAAGGCCTCAACGAAAAAGACTGAGGCGAAGGCAGAGAGCGCCGGGAAGAGAAAGACAGAAGTAAAGGCAGAGAGCGCCGGGAAGAGAAAGACAGAAGTAAAGGCAGAGAGCGCCGGGAAGAAAAAGACTGCGGCGAAGGCATCGGCCGCCGGGAAGAAATCCGGGGAGGGCTCAAAGACGGCTTCAGGGAAAGCAAAGAAAGAGGACAAGTGATGGGAAGCCGGAAGCTGATCTTTCTCGACATTGACGGAACGCTGACGGAGCCGGGAAGAAATGTGCCGCCGGACAGCGCCATCGATGCGATAAAGAGAGCGCAGGCACGGGGGCACAAGGTCTTTCTGTGCACCGGCAGGAACTATGCGATGCTGAAGCCCCTCCTTATCTACGGCTTCGACGGCATGGTGGCCGGGGCCGGCGGGTACGTGACATGCGGCAGCGAGGTCATCTTTGACTGCCCGATGCCCGACTCCGTGACGAGGGACCTTCTCGATGTCCTCCACAGAAACGGCGTCTTTTGTACCCTTGAGGCGAAGGACGCCACCTACGGAGACGAGGATATCGGAGAATTCCTGGCCGGACAGGCGGAGGGGAACAGCGAGATCGAGAGATGGAGGAAAGCCCTGTCGGAGGAGCTGAACATCCTCCCGATGAAGGAGTACGACGGGAGACCCGCGTACAAGATCGTCGTTATGTGCTTCAGCGAAAAACAGCTGGAGGAGCCGAGGCGCCTCTATGAGGAGTCTTTTCGGTTCTGCCTCCAGGATTTCTCTATCGCGGGCTGCTTAAATGGCGAGCTGATCAGCCGCAAGTACGACAAGGGCCGCGGGATTTTAAGGGTATGCAATCACCTCGGAGCCGAAGTCGCCGACACGTACGGATTCGGCGACAGCATGAATGACCTGGAGATGGCCCGAACCGTGGGGACGAGCGTCTGCATGGCGAACGGCAGCGAGTCGCTGAAAAAAGAGTGCGACGTCATCTGCCCTTCCGTCTCGGAGGACGGCCTGAAAAAGGCCTTCGAGGGCCTTTGTCTTATCTGACTTCATCTTTATAAGCGTGAAAAATATATGTCTGATCAGAAAGGGAGAGTAATTATGGCACTCAATTATCGCAAATGCGCCGAGGAGATCGTCGAACATATCGGCGGCCGCGGGAACGTGGCGCAGGCTGCGCACTGCGCCACGAGACTGCGCCTTGTCATCAAGGACAACAGCAAAGTGGACAGGGAATATCTCGACAGC
>CADCPJ010000094.1 GCA_902803245.1 uncultured Lachnospiraceae bacterium
CCCGCGCAGCCACAGGAAAATCCTGACGAGAGGCAGATTTCTCAAAGCTCAAATTTATATAACAGCGTTATAGCGTTGACCGGTCTCGCAGAAGAAAGTATGAGGTTATCAGCGTATCCGAAGGCGTCTCTTTCAGCCCGTTCCCCTAAAGCGGGGGCATTTCCGTCCACATAAATCGTTCTTCCCTGTCTTTTCATCTGATTTTTCTCCTCCTCTTTTTCAATAAGGCGGCCTTTTTAGAATAGGCAAAACCTTTGTGAAACGCAGCAGATACAGTTGCCTGTCCCTTCAGCGCCATGTATACTATCAATCATCATGGCTTAAGGAAAGATTCCCACAAGCACGATTCTGCATAAGATTCTCTCCGATGCCATCGATGGAGGGGTCACTGCGGATGATCCCGGCTCTGCTTATGAATCTCTCCCTGCTGTGCTGATGATGCCATCAAGGAGGCATTCACAAGTATGGACAAACAGAGAACAGACATAAACAAGCGGCAGAAAGAGGAAGCATTGCAGCCTGTTAACCCGACAAAAACCGTAACTATTATTGGATCCTGTTAACCTGACAAAAACTGCAACTATTATAGGAGAATGATGAGATGAATGAACCGTTTGACAAGACGCTGCTTGAAAGGATCAATCCGGTCTTCAACACAGCCAAGATGACGTTGTTCCAGCTTTCTTACACCGGGGATCAGGATGCGGCCCGGATCGCAAAGAAGCTGGGACTGACGATGGAAAACACGCAGCAGGAGTCCACAGAAGAGGAACTGCTGAGCAACAGTATTATTCTCGAAACCCGGTTCCGCACCATGGGGGCGTTGGCGGAAAAGACCGGCCTGACGGAGGTGGATCTTCCCTGCGGTTATACTCCCCGGGCCATCGAATTCGCCCGGAAGGGGATTCCCTTTGTCGGCCTGGATCTGCCGGCAGCCATTACCGAAGCGGAGCCGGCGATTCTCTCCCTGATTGATGAGGACAAACGGCATCTGGTCCGCTTCGCGGGTGTGGACGCCACCAATTATTCATCTTTGGAAAAAGCGCTGGACGGAGTTTCCGGGCCGGTCTGCATTACTACCGAGGGCCTGCTGATGTATTTTACCGACTCCGAAGCGGGACAGCTCTGTGACAATATCTGCCGGATTCTGAAGGAACGCGGCGGATGCTGGATTACGGCGGACCCGGAAACCGCCCTCCATTTCGTTGTCAGCACCCAGGCCATGTTCGGTGATCGTTTTATGGAATTCCTGCTGAAGGGGAAGAAGCGGGCTGAGGACAAATCAGATGTGCCGGTGAGCGATCGGACCATGGTAATCAAGCCGGGGCAGGCAGAGGAGAATATGCAGCGCGCCATGATGTTCCTTATGCGGCACGGTCTGAAGGCGGAACGCCTGATCGTCGGTGAATATCTGCCGGAACTGGAGAGCCTGAAAAAAACTTCGCCCGAGAAAGCAGAGCTGGTGAGGCAGGGGCTTATGAAGGTAGCCTATTGGAAGATCACTCCAATAGAAGGAATCAAGCTGAACACAGAAGGGATCGGGGGAGATGATTTCGGACTGGAAGCTGAGTTTGCCGGCGATGTCCTCCACTTCAGGCTCAGGGGGCGGCTTGATACCCTGACTGCTCCGGAACTATTGTCATTTTTTGAAAAGGCTGCTGCGGAAAATGAGATCCATGGCGTCGTGGCGGACTGCGCTTCACTCGATTATATTTCTTCCGCAGGGCTCCGGGTGCTGCTGATAATGCATAAGCGCTGTGACATGGGAGTGGCCGTACAGAATGTGAACATGACGGTGCGGGAGATCATGGAGCAGACGGGTTTTGATTCCCTTCTGTATCTGGATCAGTCCTGAGGCTGCCGCAGGAATCATTTTCTACTGAAACCATGAATAAAAGTAACCGGCCGGGCTTGCCACTGCAAGCCCGGCTTACTATGTCTCAGCAAATAAAAGTATCGCTCCTTAAAAGAAGGAATTCGGCCTGCCAAAGCAGGAAAAGAAGATTCAGGCCGCAAGGCGGAGAGCTTCGGCATCCGCCGAGAGATTCTTTTCAAGAGCTTCGATATCTTCGGAGCTCATGCCAATACCGGCCAGATACTCCCCGGCACACTTCTGCAGATCTTGAGACTCAAGGTCGCTGAC
>CADCPJ010000095.1 GCA_902803245.1 uncultured Lachnospiraceae bacterium
TGATGTCAGAAGAAATGATGTCAGAAGAAATGATGTCAGAAGAAGTGATGAAAGAAAAAGTGATGGCGGAAAACAAGATGGCAGAAAACAAGATGGCAGAAGAAATGCCGGCAGATGAGCGGAAGGCTGTCTACGGGTCAGCCGGGATCGATCCGGATGTCTTCGTGTTCGGGGAGAAGATCTCAGGAGAGCTTAAATCCCGGTTTGAAAGAATCGACGAAGTCGCCGAGTACAACCAGATCAAGGTCATAAAGGCCTTCCACGACTGCAAGGTATCCGAGGCGTGCCTGTACGGCAGCACCGGGTACGGGTACAGCGACATCGGGAGGGACACCCTGGAGGAGGTCTACGCCCGCACGTTTCACACCGAAGCGGCGCTCGTTCGCCCCGCCATCGCCTGCGGGACACACGCCCTCGCCATCGCCCTCTTCGGAAACTTAAGGCCGGGCGATGAGCTCCTTTCGATCTCCGGGAAGCCCTACGACACCCTTGAGGAGGTCATCGGGATCCGCCCGTCCCGCGGTTCTCTCTCCGAGTACGGCATCACTTACCGCCAGGTGGATCTCAAAAAGAGCGGCGGGTTTGACTTAGATGCGGTCCGCGCGGCGATAAGCCCCTCCACGAAGCTTGTCGCGATCCAGCGCTCTAAGGGCTACGAGACGAGAAGGACGCTGTCCGTAAGTGAGATCGGTGAGGCCGTCGCCGCCGTGAAGTCCGTCCGGGAGGATCTCCCGGTCATGGTGGACAACTGCTACGGGGAATTCGTCGAGACGGTCGAGCCCTCGGACGTGGGAGCCGACATGATCGTGGGCTCGCTCATCAAGAACCCCGGGGGAGGACTCGCCCCGATCGGCGGCTACATCTGCGGCACGAAGAAGTGCATTCAAAATGCCGCGTCCCGCATGACCTGCCCGGGTCTTGGCAGTGAGATCGGGGCATCTCTTACGCTCAATCCCTCCTTCTACCAGGGCTTCTTCCTCGCTCCGACAGTGACGGCCTCTGCTCTTAAGGCCGCGATCTTTGCGGCGAACCTCTTTGAGAGACTGAAATTTCCGGTCATCCCGGACGGCAGGGAGAGCCGCCATGACATCATCCAGGCGGTGACGCTCATGAGCCCTGAGGCCGTGTCCGCATTCTGCCGCGGCATCCAGTCGGCAGCTCCCGTGGACGCCCACGTGACCCCGGAGCCCTGGGACATGCCGGGATACGACGATCCCGTGATCATGGCGGCGGGAGCCTTTGTCTCGGGAAGCTCCATAGAACTGTCGGCCGACGGTCCTCTGCGCCCGCCGTACAACGTCTACTTCCAGGGGGGACTGACCTGGCCGTCCGCCAGGTACGGCGTGCTGATGGCAGTGCAGTCGCTCAAATCGGCGGGACTCCTTACCGGAGAGCACAGCCTCCCGGAGGATCTATGAACAGTCTTAAGCTGCTTCCTTAAGACAGCTTGTAATTGCTTCGCAATGATCTATGAACAGTCTTAAGCTGCTTCCTTTAGGCAGCTTGCAATTGCTTCGCAATGATCTATGAACATTCTTTGTTACTTCCTTAAGGCAGCTTGCAATTACCTCATAAATACAGTAAAATGACTCAAGTTCAAAGCGTCGGACCCACCGACGCTGAACTTGTTGTAGTTATTCGGGGTTTGATATATGCTGACAAAGAACGCTTTCGGCGTGGATCTGGGTACCAGTGTCGTAAAGATCTACAGTCTCAGGAAGAACCGCCTGTTAAGTGAACACGATATGATCGCGGTCATGGGAGGAAGCCAGGTCATCGCCGTGGGAAATGACGCCTACGAGATGTACGAGAAGAATCCACCCGGTATCCTCGTAGACCGGCCCATGGTGGGCGGGCGCATCGCGGACGTGGCGGAAGTGGAAATGCTCCTTAAGCTGCTCCTGAAAAAAACCGACCACCACGCGCCGAGCAGGCCGCTGATCTTCTTCTCCGCGCCGATGAACATGTCCGAGCTCGAGAAGCGCGCCTATTACGCGATCTCCGACGCCGGCAACCCGAAGAATCCCCGCGTCTACCTCGTGGACCGGCCCATCTGCGACGCCATTTCCCTCGGGATTCCGCTAAGCCGCACGAAGGGCAGCATGATCCTCGACATAGGGGCTCAGAGCACGGAGGTCTCCGTCATCGCCGGCGAGCAGGTCATCGTCTCGGACTCCCTCCCGATAGGAGGGCAGCAGCTGAACGAAGCCATATGCAACGAGATCCGCAGAGAGAGAAACCTCCTCATCGGAAAGCGGACGGCCAGAAGGCTGAAGACATCCCTGGCGACTTTCTTAAGCTCCGGCATGGAGGAGAGAAAGGTCACGGGCATCGACACGCTGTCCGGGCTGCCGAGAACCGATACGATCACGTCCGACCTCGTAAGCCGCGCAGTCGGCGTGGAAATGAAGAAGGGCGCGGAGATGATGCGCACATTTCTCGAGCGCACCCCGCCGCAGGTTTCGGGAAGCATATTGAATGAGGGGATCTTCCTCACCGGCGGAACGGCCAGAATTCCCGGAATCGAGAGATACCTCTGCCGCATGATCGGCTGCCGGATCAATCTCTCCACGGATTACGAGTTCAGCACCATCAAGGGATTAGAGGAACTGATGCAGCACAAAGAGCTCAGGAAGTGGGCGCACTCCATAAAGGGCAGGAAATGAAGAAAAAACTGGATCTAAAGGACAGAGGGAGACATCTCCTCGTCATCATGGTGATCGTATGCATCGGGCTCATGCTGGGTGCCCTCACGGCACCGCAGATGGTTGCCCCGGTGCGCTCCGCAGCGGGCTACGTCGTGACTCCGTTTCAGAACGGCATCAATTCCGTCGGCAGCTGGCTTGCGAAGCAGCTGTCCGGATTTCGGGACGTGAAGAAGCTGAACGAGGAAAATGAGACTCTGAAAAAGGAGATCGACGAGCTGTCCCAGAAGAACAATGAACTCGTGCAGAACCAGTCGGAGCTTGCGCGGTTAGAGGAGCTCTACCAGATCGACAAAAAGTACAGCTCCTATCCGAAGCTTGCGGCGGAAGTCATTTCCAAGGAGCCCGGCAACTGGTACAACCGCTTCGTCGTGAACCGCGGAACAAAGGACGGCATCAAAGTGGATATGAACGTCCTCGGCCAGGGCGGCCTCGTCGGCATCGTCACGAACGTGGGAGAGAACTGGGCGGAAGTCCGCGCCATCATCGACGACGAGAGCAATATCTCCGCGATGGCGGCCAACACCTCCGAGCCCTGCGTCGTGACGGGCAATCTGCTCCTTATGGACAGCGGGAAGATCGACTTTGGCGGACTAAAAGACAGCGACAACCAGGTGACAGAGGGCACGAGCATCGTGACGAGCAATATCTCGGACAAGTACCTGACCGGCCTCTTGATCGGATATGTCTCCGAGATCTCCCTCGACTCCAACAACCTGACAAAGTCCGGCACCCTCATTCCGGCCGCGAACTTCCGGAATCTCAGGGAGGTCCTCATTATCACGGAATTAAAAGCCACGAAGGAGGATGAGAGTTGAAGCGCAAGCTGGTCATAGTACTCATGGCGTGGCTCCTCTTTTTGCTGCAGTCCACGGTATTTGGAAGAATGGAATTTCTCGCCGCGAAGCCGAACCTGATGCTGATCCTGACGGTCGCCATCGGCTTCATGCAGGGGAAGAGCGAAGGGCTTCTGACCGGATTTCTGTGCGGTCTCATGATTGACCTCTTCTACGGGGGCCTTCTCGGCTTCAATGCGCTCCTCTACCTTCTTGCGGGGTATTTCAGCGGGAGGTTCTCCCAGATCTATTTTGACGAAGACGTAAAGATTCCGCTCATTTTGACGGCACTTACGGACATCGCGCTGAACTTTGTGGTCTATGTGGCTGCATTTCTCCTCCGCGGGAGGGTCAGCTTCTTCGGCTACTTCAGGGGAGTGATTCTCCCTGAGGCGGTCAGCACGATGCTCTTCACCATCATACTCTACAGGCTGTTCTACAAGATCAACCATTCTCTCCTTGAGAAGGAAAAGAAAGGGAAGCAGTCCCTATGGATCAAAGGGTAAAGCGACACAGAAGATGGGGCACGAACCGGCCGTTCCTGCTGGTGCTTGTCTTTTTGCTGCTCTCCGGCAGCTTAATTCACAGGCTGTATATCCTTCAGATCGTAAACGGAGACAACTACCGCTCCAATTTCAGCATGAAGACCACGAAGACGAGGACCTTAAGGAGCACCCGGGGGAATATCTGCGACCGGAACGGAAAGCTCCTCGCCTACAACGAGCTCAGCTACTCGCTCACGATCGAGGACTCTGGGACATACGAGACGAACCGGCTCAGGGATCTGGCCTTAAACGGCGAGGCCTACCGGATCGCTAAGATCCTGAGGAGCCACGGGGACAAGCTCAGCAACGACTTCCATGTGGTTCTCGACGAGAACGGCAACTATACATACAACGTCGAGGGCACGGCCCTGCAGAGATTCCGCGCCGACGTCTACGGGCGCGCGAAGATCTCGGATCTGAAACTGGACGAGGAGGAGAGCACGGCCGACCAGATGATCGCGAAGCTCTCCGGAAAGGACCGCTTCGCCATCGTGCGCTCTGACAGGCCCTACACGGAAAAAGAGCTGACGGCGGCCGGACTTCCGCTCACTCTCACTCGCCAGGAGATCCTCGATATCATCTATGTGAGGTACCAGCTCTTCACGACGCAGTACAGAAAATACATGCCGGTCACGATCGCGAGAGGAATCTCCGAGGAGTCCGTCGCAGCCCTCTCCGAGGCCAAGGACACCCTTACAGGAATCGAGATCGTCGAGGACTCGAAGCGGGTCTACAATTATCCGTTTGCATTTGCGTCGCTCATCGGCTACACCGGCAAGGTCTCGAGCGAGGACCTCTCCGAGCTCAGGCAAAAGAATTCCCGCTACAGCAGCGAGTCCATCGTCGGCAAGTCCGGCATAGAAAAAGTATACGAGGAAATGCTGCAGGGGAGCGACGGCCAGGAGACGGTATACGTGGACCGCTTCGGCAAGGTCCTCCAGATCGACGAGAGCCAGACGATCCTGCCGACCGCGGGGAGCAACGTCTACCTGACTCTGGACGCGGATCTCCAGATGGCGGTCTACAAGATCCTGGAGCAGAGAATCGCCGGCGTTTTGGAGCACGTCATCATCGACGCCGACAGCTTCGACGCGCTCGATCTCGAGGACAGAGATGCGATCGTGATCCCGATCATCGACGTCTACAACGCCATTTTCGAAAACGGAGTCATAGATATCCCGCACTTAAGCTCTGAGGACGCCTCGCCCACCGAGCGGGAGATCTACGATCTCTTCTTAAAGAAGCAGGAAGAGGTCTTCTCCAAGATCCACGACCAGCTCACGGGTTCAAATCCCTCCCCCTACAGGGAGCTCGACGACGAGACCAAGGAGTACGAGTCCTACATCGTCAACGAGATGCTGACAAATGACACGAAGATCTTAAGCAGCAGCAAGATCGACAAGACGGACCCGACTTATCTGGCCTGGACGAGGGACGAGACCATCAGCCTCAAGGACTATCTCACCTATGCGGTGAGCCGGAACTGGATCGACATCACGGCAATCGCTTCGGACGAGAGCTACCTGGATTCCGCACAGACCTATCAGGCCCTCTCGGACTTTATCAGCGGATACCTCTCCGCGGACAGCAGCTTCTCAAAGATTCTCTACAAATACATGATCGAGCAGCACACGCTTCCGGGCAAGATGGTGATGGAAGCCCTGTATGACCAGGGCGTACTGAATAAGGAAGACGGCGTCTATGAGGCATTTCTGGCCGGCTCCGTCGACAGCTACAACCTGGTCCTCCAGAAGATCAATTCCCTTGAGCTCACGCCTTCGATGCTGGCCCTCGATCCCTGTTCGGGCTCTGCGGTTGTCACGAACCCGAATACCGGCGAAGTCCTCGCCTGTGTCACTTACCCGGGATACGACAACAACCGCCTGGCGAACACGATGGACGTGGCCTACTACAGAAAGCTGGCGCAGGACCAGTCCGGCCCGTTCTACAACAAGGCGACGCA
>CADCPJ010000096.1 GCA_902803245.1 uncultured Lachnospiraceae bacterium
CTGTACAAACGACGCACATACCGAGCCGCTGCTCAAACAGCTCCTCGAGTACGGCGGTTACTTCATCGAAGCGGACCTTCCCTCTCCCCTTATGGGATATCCGGGAGCTCTCGGCATCGACCTCACCGAGGAAGCCGGCGACTTCGAGAAGATCCTTGCAAAGGTTGAAGAAGCTGTCGTTGAGAAGGGCGGCGCAGGCCGCTTCGGCACATGGGCTTATTCCTATGGCTACACGGTTTCCGCAGGTCTTGCACAGCACGCTATGAACGTCATCGACGGCACAAGCGAGCTCGATAATATCGATGACATCGCGAAAGCTTACCAGGTCTTCTCTCCGAAGGCTGCTTGGAACGGCTCCAACTATACCAACGCCGACACGGGCGTCAAGATGGGCAACGTATTCCTCGTCTATCAGGACACCTATATCATGGGCGATCCGGGCTACTACATGGGCTCGACAGATATCGAAGTCCCGGAGAAGTACTTCACAACCAAGTAATTGGATCATTTTCACATGAGTCAACTAAAGGGGAGGAGCAAAACCTCCCCTTGCTTTTCTTATGTTAAATGCAGCGGCACCGGTACTTAAACAGACCGAAGGACTTTTCAAAAGAGCTTCGCATGAGCTGCTGTCACAGCAAAGCGTCCCGCATGCTGGGGGTGCAAAAGCAGTTACCAGGATTTCATCAAAAAGAACGGAAGGCACAATTCACATGAGCAATGAAAAAGGACCGCTCCTTGAGATGCGGAACATCCGAAAGGACTTCTTCGGCAATCAGGTGCTCACGGACATCAATCTGACCCTCCATGAGGGCGAGGTCATCGGGCTCGTCGGGGAAAACGGCGCGGGAAAATCCACTCTCATGCGCATTCTCTTCGGCGCGGACATGATCCGCGAGACCGGGGGATACGGCGGCGAGATCAGGATGGATGGCCAGGTGGTTCATTTTAACTCTCCTTTTGACGCGATCGCGGCCGGCATCGGCATGGTGCACCAGGAGTTCTCCCTCATCCCCGGCTTCACGACGACGGAGAACATCCTCTTAAACCGCGAACCGAAGAAGAGAACCGTGCTCTCCGAGATATTCGGAGAAAGACTCGATACACTGAACCGCACGGAGATGGACGAGAGGGCAGCAAATGCCATAGAAATGATGGGAGTCTCCATCGACCGGAACATGATCATCAGCGACATGCCGGTCGGCCACAAGCAGTTTACGGAGATCGCGCGTGAGCTCTCGAAGGAGCAGCTGAAGCTCCTCATCCTGGACGAGCCGACGGCCGTCCTCACGGAAAAAGAGGCGGAGGCTCTGCTCGCGTCGATCCGCGGCATGGCCGAGCGCGGGATCGCCGTCATATTCATCACGCACAGACTGCAGGAGATCCTGTCGGTCTGCGACAGAGTTGTCGTCATGAGAGACGGCTATGTGGTGAACGAGTCGAAAGCGGAAGAGACCGACGTCTACGAGATCACCAGGTGGATGGTCGGGCGGGACGTGAAGCTTACAGAGGCCGAAGACGAGGGGCGCTCGTTTGAGAACGCCAACACGATTCTCAAAGTGGAGAAGCTCTGGGTCGACATGCCCGGAGAGACCGTGCGGAACGTGAACCTCGAAGTGAAGGAGGGCGAGATCCTCGGGATCGGAGGCCTCGCCGGGCAGGGAAAGCTCGGCATCCCGAACGGGATCATGGGGCTCTACCATTCAGGCGGCAGGGTGATCTTCGAGGGAAATGAGATCCCCTTGAACTCCCCGAGAAAGTGCCTCGACTCTTCCTTCGCATTTGTTTCGGAGGACCGCCGCCACGTCGGCCTCCTCCTCGACGAATCCCTCGAGTGGAACATCGCCTTCCCGGCCATGCAGATTCATGACGAATTCCTGAAGAAATATCTCGGCGGGCTCGTCAAGTGGCGCGACGAGAAGGCCATCAAGGAAGTGACGGACAAGTATATCGAGGAGCTGGCGATCAAGTGCACGAGCTCGAAGCAAAAAGCGAAGGAGCTCTCCGGCGGAAACCAGCAGAAGGTGTGCCTCGCCAAGGCATTTGCGCTGAAGCCGCGCCTTCTCTTTGTGTCCGAACCGACGAGAGGCATCGACGTCGGCGCCAAGGCACTGGTTCTCGATGCCCTCAAAAAGTTCAACCGGGAAAACGGCATCACGATCGTCATCATCTCATCGGAGCTGGAGGAGCTCCGCCAGAGCTGTGACCGGATCGCCATGGTCTCCGGCGGCAGGATTGCCGGCATCCTTCCGGCTTCGTCCACCCTTGAGGAACTCGGCGCGTTGATGCTCAGCCAGGTGATATAAGGAGGGAAGATGAACGAGAAAACGATAGAGAAAAAAGAAAAGGGGGCGTTCGGGAAGTTTGTGGACAGCTTCGGCCTTCCCAGGCTGATTATTGCGCTGTTCCTCCTCCTTCTCCTGATCCTCGCGCCCTTCGTGGGAGCGGATCTCCCGACGCAGATCTCCAATATCATCGCGAGATTCAGCTGGAACGGCGTTCTCGTGCTCGCCATGGTGCCGATGGTGCACTCAGGCTGCGGACTCAATTTCGGCCTGCCCCTCGGGATCATATCGGGACTCCTCGGGGCGACTCTCTCGATCGAGTTTGGATTCACCGGGCCGGTGTCCTTCCTCATGGCGATCCTGATCTCGACGCCGTTCGCCCTCGTCTTCGGGACGGGGTACGGATGGCTGCTCAACAGGATCAAGGGCGGAGAGATGATGATCGCCACCTACGTGGGCTTCTCCTCCGTGTCGCTTATGTGCATGATGTGGCTCATCCTGCCGTACAAGAGCCCCAATATGGTCTGGGGCATGGCCGGAAAGGGACTTCGAACCACGATCTCCCTTGAAGGGTATTACGACCAGGTGCTCGCGAACTTCCTCGCGATCCGCATCGGGAACTTCGAGATTCCGACCGGGACGCTGCTCTTCTTCGCGGTGCTCGCGCTTGCGATCTGGGCGTTCCTTCACACGAAGACAGGCACGGCCATGACGGCTGTGGGCTCCAATCCGGTCTTCGCGAGAGCGGCCGGAATCAACGTGGACCGCATCCGCATGCTCTCCGTCATCATGTCGACCTGGCTCGCGGCCGTCGGCATCCTCGTGTACGAGCAGGGCTTCGGATTCATCCAGCTCTATATGGCGCCGTTTTACATGGCGCTCCCGGCGGTGTCCGCGATCCTCATCGGCGGCGCGTCGGTCAACAAGGCGTCCATCATGAATGTCATCATCGGAACGATCCTCTTCCAGGGTATCGTCACGATGACACCTACCGTCATGAACAACATGATCCATATGGACATGAGTGAGGTCATCCGAATCATCGTCTCCAACGGCATGATCCTCTATGCGCTGACGAGAAAGACGGAGGGATCAAGATGAATAAGACGTCGAAAAAGAAAGTCAATACGGATATGGGCGAGCTCATGAGGCGCGGCTCCGTCCCTCTGATGTTCATCCTGATCTGCGCGGTATGCATCCCCCTGTCGGGACTGTCGCCCAATATGCTGGTCAATGAGATTGTGACGCGCATGGGGAGAAACGCTTTCCTCATCCTGTCCCTGCTCATTCCGATCATGGCGGGCATGGGACTCAACTTCGGCATGACCCTCGGCGCGATGGCGGGCGAGATCGGCCTCATCCTCGTGTCCGACTGGCAGATCGTGGGAATTCCCGGCATGGTGCTGGCGATGATCATTTCCGTTCCGATCTCCGTGCTCCTCGGCTTCTTCTGCGGAAAGATCCTCAATATGGCCAAGGGCCGCGAGATGATCACGAGCTACATCATCAGCTACTTCATCAACGGCATTTACCAGCTCGTGGTGCTCTATCTCATGGGATCGGTCATCCCGATCAGGCACACGTCCATCAAGCTCCCGAGAGGGTACGGCATCCGCAACACGGTGAGCCTTCTCAATATGAGGCAGATGCTTGACAACCTCATTCCCTTAAGGATTACGCTCCCCGGAGTCGGGGAGGTGAAGATCCCGGTCATGACATTTATCGTGATCGCGGTATTGTGCTTCTTCATCGTGTGGTTCCGCAGGACGAAGCTCGGCCAGGATATGCGCGCGGTGGGGCAGGATCTGGGAGTGTCGAGGGACTCCGGCATCAATGTGGAGAGAACGAGAATTCTCTCGATCATCATCTCCACGGTGCTCGCGGGCTTCGGCATGATCATCTACCTCCAGAATATGGGCAACATCGCAACTTACAGCTCCCACTCGCAGATCGGCATGTTCTGCATCGCGGCGCTTCTCGTGGGCGGGGCTTCCGTCGACAAGGCTTCCATCGGGAACGTCTTCCTCGGCGTGGTGCTCTTCCACCTGATGTTCATCGTAGCTCCCCGCGCCGGCGCGGCGATCACGGGGGACTCCATGATCGGCGAGTACTTCCGCGTATTTGTGTCCTATGCGGTCATCACGGTGGCCCTTGTGATGTATGAGACCAACAAGCGGCGCGCCAAGTCGAGGGAGAGTGAGCGTCTCCGCGAGGCGCAGATGGAAGAGGAGGGCTGATGCGATGAAATCGAAGAGAAGCATCCTGATCCGTCTGGCCGCGCTTGCGGCGATCATCGTGCTCGCGGCGGTGCTCTTTAAAGTCGGGCGCGGACACACGATCTATTTCGACAACAAAGCTCTGGAGGCGGGCGGCAAGACCTACAGCCCGTACTATCAGGTGGAGGTCTTCGTGAACGATCAGTCCGTGGCGAAGCTGAAAGAGGGCGACCGCGGCATGGCGCCCACCATGGGGCAGAAGTTCAGCATGATCCTTCACATCACGCCCGCGAAGGGGGAGAAGAAGTACGGCAAGATCGCCTCGATCGACCTTCCCTACAACCTGGACGGCATCGTCGTCAATATCCCGGCGCTCCTCGAGGGAGCCGAACAGGCCGATTACATGACGGAGTTCGTGCCGGCGGCCGACACTTCCGGCGACGACGAGGAAGTCGTGATCACGGACGAGTTTGAGATGCCCATGAGCGACAGCTGACATGTTGTTACTATTCACGGCCCCTCCCGCTACAGGCCACAGACCATCCGTGCTTCGCACGTATGTCGCAGCTAAAGCTGCTTATGTC
>CADCPJ010000097.1 GCA_902803245.1 uncultured Lachnospiraceae bacterium
TCGTTTTTATCATACTTCTTGTCGTCTATGAGATTTGGGAGAAAACCGTAAGGAGGATCGCGGAAAAGGCGGTGGGGCTGCATCTTGGCTTCTCCGACTCTAAGGCCTATGCCGGGGACACCATTTCCTTCTGCGAGGTGATCGAAAATAAGAGCCGCCTCCCGGTCCCGGTCCTCGAGATCGGCTTCCGCGTGGAGAGAGGGGTTCTCTTTGCGGACGCGGAAAACATCACCGAGAGCGACTACATCTACAAGCGGGATGTCTTCTCTTTGCTTGGCCGCGAGCGGATCACGAGGAACTACCGCCTCAAGTGCCAGACGAGAGGGGAGTACCGCATCTCCCAGACCAGCATCCGCGTCCGGGCCCTCCCGTCCCACTCCCAGTATGTGCGATCCGTTCCGGAGACGGACCGCCTCTTTGTCTACGCGAGGCGCGTGGATGTCTCGGAGATCTTAAGGAGCCTCGACACGATCCTCGGCCAGCGTGAGAGCGCGAGGAAGGTGTATGAGGACCCGTTCGCCTTCTCTTCGATCCGCGAGTACACGATCCGCGACCCGATGAAGACCATCAACTGGAAGGCCAGCGCAAAGAGCGGCGAGCTCATGGTGAACACCTTTACTTCGGTTCAGGAGGAGCGCCTCGCGGTCTATCTCGACGTGGAGGACGGCGGGATCATGAAGGAGGCGGACCGCGTGGAGGAGTGCATCTCCATGGCGGCGACCCTGTGCTCAAGGCTCCTCGGAAAGGGCCTCGAGACGTCCCTCCACGTCGGAGTGAGGGGGGAGGACGGGGGATGCCCCGCTTTCGGGCCGGGAAGAGGTGAGAAGCTTCTCATGGAAATGGAGCAGTACCTCACGTCCGACTTTACGAAGTGCACTGCCGCAAGCGTGCCGGAGCTCCTAGACCAGGCTCCTCCCGGCAGCGCCATTCCCGTCATTTTGACGAAAAATGCTTCCCCCGGGCTCGTCCGCGGCATCGCAAAGGCATGCGGGCGGGAAAATTATGCCGTCCTGGTGCAGGTCGTGGGGAGGGGCGAGCCGTGCCCTGTGCACTCGGACGGGTGCGTGAGGGTGATCCGGAGGGAGGTGACGCTGTGAGCTATGACAATTCCAGGCGGCTGCTGGCATTTCTGGAGTGGATCCAGCTCGGGGTTCTTCTCCCCACGCTCTATCCGGCGGCCTATCTCGTCATCGTCGACAGGGACGACCGCATGATCCTGCCGCTCTTTCTCGCGGGGCTCCTGATTCTCCTTCCCGCCCTCATCGCGAAAGCGGCGATCCGCTTCGTCCACGGATTTCTGCCCTACGCGGCTGTCTGCGCGCTCGCATTTGTCCTGACCTGGTTTGCCTCCGAAATGCTCACCCGCATCTCCCCGTGGACGCGGGAGGCGGTCACGGGCTTTCGGATTGCGCTCCTTATCGAGACATTTGCCGTGATGCTCACCTGTCTCAATATCCGCATCCGGGAAAACAGCAGGGCGAGGGCACTGAAGGAAAATGACATGGACTGGACGGAGAGGGAGTTCCTACTCGAGAAGGCGCAGTTTCCGCTCCTCATCTGGTTTGCGGTGCTCTACCTCATCGCCCTCAACTTCGACTGCAGGACGGGCTGCGACGTCGCCATCGCCGCATTTTTCATCTATGGGGCGATCGCCTGCCTGGACCGCCACCTCCGCGAGACGGAGAAGTACATCAGCGTGCTGAGTTATGTAAAGCAGTTTCCCTTAAAGCGAGTCCGGACCATCGGAACCGGGATCGTGCTGACCTTCCTCCTTGTGTCCGGGGTCGCCGCCGGACTGCCCGCTTTCGTCACCGCCGGCTTCCGGACGTACCGCGACCTCCGCAAGTGGGCGGCCGAGCGGGAGATGAGCGGGGAGATCGACTGGGAAAATGACCCCCTCGAGATGATGAATCCCGAGGACCCCTACAAAGAGCTCATGATGAGAAATGAGTATGAGTTCGTCCCCGAATGGGTGGACCAGCTCGTGCGCGCCCTCGGGTACATCTTCCTCGGCGGGTTTGCCCTCATCCTTGTGAGGCTATTCTGGAAATTCTGCGGGGAATTCCGGGACCGCAGCGAGGACAACGGGGACATCGCGACCACCCTGCCGGAAGACCGGATCGAGAAGATTGCAAGGCGCCCGTCACGGCGCGGGGAATCCGGCAGCGAGCGGGAGAGAATCCGCAGGCGCTACCGGAGAGAGATCCGCTCCCGCAGGAAGGACAGGCCGGGTGCGGCCGAGACGCCGGCGGAGATCGAGGCGGGGGCCGGTCTTTGCGGGACTCGGGAGGGAGAGGAGCTCCATGAGGCCTATGAGAAGGCGAGATATGACATGGAGTAGTACAGCGATGCCGGAACTCAACTAAGTGTTTTATGTGGTTACTAGCACTCAATCAAAAAGAGTGCTAGTTTTTTCTTGACTTTGGATGTATTAGGGATTATATTGTCTGTTAAGAGTCTGACGGGTCTTAATGCGTGCAGATGCAGGAGGTCCCGCAAAAATACAGCTGGCGCGCAAAGTGCAGCAGGCACGAAAGTACAAGAAGTGCGCAAAATGCATCAAGTACGAAAGTACAAGAAGTGCGCAAAGTGCAGCAAGCACGAAAGTACAAGAAGTGCGCAAAGTGCAGTAAGCACGAAAGTACAAGAAATGTACAAAGTGCAGCAAGCACGGAAATACATGAGGCGCGGCAAA
>CADCPJ010000098.1 GCA_902803245.1 uncultured Lachnospiraceae bacterium
GCCAACCCTTCTTCTGCTGTTTGAGCGTCACACTAGTAGTAATCGTCTTAGTGGGATCCATCAGTGCTTCAGACATTACCTCTGCATATGCACTACGAATGTTAGCAGCATCAGTGGCTTCTCTAGACTTTTCAAGCTGTGTTGTAAACACCGGAATCGCAATCGCAACCAGCACGGCAATAATAGCCACAACAATCAGTAACTCAGCAAGTGTAAAACCTTCTTCTTTTTTCATGATTTTCTTCAACATAGTTTTCTCTTTTCCTCCCTTTTTTTAATATTGAAGATCACCTTTGGTTTCTGCCACTCATAGCCCCAACCTATGCATGGCAACTATCAGAGCCTTATGAATGGTAACAGAACTCATCACACATTTTGCTCGTAGTGTTATTATAGCGAATTCCTGTTACCTTCGCAATAGAAATTTAGTGTACAATTTCGACAAAAGATATTTCAATTCAATGTGCTTTTTGTGACAATACTGTGACGAAACCAAGTCGGAGATAGCGCAACCCTCACGCCCTCTCATCCTCACGCCCTCACACCCTCAAATGCTGCGACAGCATCGCCAGCGAACTGGCCAGATCCTCATTCTGCACCAGCACATGCTCCGGCACGCTGAGCTTCACAAGAGCAAAATTCCATATAGCCCGGATGCCGCCCCCGACGAGCTGGTCCGCAACGTCCTGGGCCGCGTCCGGAGGGACGGTGACGATGCCGATCCGGATGCCATGGCGCAGGCAGTAGCGGCGGAGCTGCACGAAGGAGAAGACCTCGATGCCGCCGACCTGCTTGTGGATCAGGCTGCGCTTGACGTCGAAGGCGGCGACGATCTTGAGGCCGTACATCTCGAACTCGTGGTTCCTCAAGAGAGCCGAGCCGAGGGAGCCGGCGCCGACGAGCACGGCCTCCTTGATGTTGTGGTAGCCCATATAGTTCTCGATGTCGAAGATGAGGGTCTCCACCTCGAAGCCGGCCTTCGGGCGGCCCTGCTTGGTGCTCACGGCGGCGATGTCCTTGCGGACAAGCACGTCGTTCAGACCGAGAGCCGCGGCAATGGAGGCCGCGGAGGCCTCTTTGCGGCCCGCGTCCCTGGCATTTTTCAAGTATTGCAGGTAGTAGGGCATTCTCTGCAGCGCCTGGATAGTCAGATATGTGTCATTCGCGTTCTTCCGGGTAGTATTCATAGGGATATAGTAACACACCTTCCTGCCGGAATACAGTTTTACGCAAAAACACAGGCCGGGGATTTTCCCAGCCTGTGCTTTTTGTCTCTGTTGCCATGTTCCGGGCATTATGCTCCGGGTGTCATGCTGCTGACATTCCTGCCGCTGTTGCCGCGTTCCGGGCATCCTGTTCCGGGCATCGCGCTTCGGACATCAGACTTTTCCACTTTC
Organism: uncultured Lachnospiraceae bacterium; assembly: GCA_902803245.1. Taxonomy (GTDB): domain Bacteria; phylum Bacillota; class Clostridia; order Lachnospirales; family Lachnospiraceae; genus Chordicoccus. Next base: position 1,398 of record CADCPJ010000098.1, read on the forward strand.
TTTTCCTCAAAATGCCGCCATAGCGAGCTTGTCCTCGCCGAGCGCCTCGCCGCCCTCATTGAAGTAGGTCACGGTGATGGTGACATTTCCGGCGTCCTCGAGGTCGAGCTCCACGGAGCCCGTGCCCTCACCGAGGGTGTAGATGCCGGGAACCGCCACGTACTCGTCGGAGGAGGCGACTTCCGCGTAGGAAGTGCCTTCCGGATAGTAGGACTCAAGGGTCGCAACGGTCGGAGACACGAAGTCCGTGCTTGCGGGAACAAGGTTCGAGCCGGCATAGGTGAGGGTGGCTTCCGCCGTGACCGCTTCTCTCTCAGTGCCGTCGACCGGCTTGCCGTCCTCGTCCGCGTCCGCGAAGACGATCTCCGCCTTCACTTTGTACTCGCCGCTGCCAAGTCCCCGGTTTGCCGTGAGGACGTGGATCTCGTAGGCCTCATCCCATCCGAGGCTGTCCGCGATGCCGGAGTCGTCCGGGAGCACGCCGAAGGCGCTGCTGTCGGAGAGGTCGATGACCGTCTCGCCGCCGAGGTCGTCGGCAAATGTGACCGATCCGGAGGCCGGAACCACTTCGCTGTCGGTGTAGAGCTTCACGGAGAAGCCGTTGAAGGTCTTGTCCGTGCCGCCGACCGCGAGCTTCGGAGCTGCCTGCTCGTCGCCGGATGGCTCATCCGCAGCCCAGCCCTCGGGGAGGCTTTCCGTTCCTTCGCCGTCATTTCCTTCGCCGTCGTTTCCTTCGGTTGTCTCGTCCGGAAGGGCGCTCATGCCGTCCTCGTCATCGCTGTCCGTATCGTCGTCCTCGGAGCCGTCTGTCGTCTGCGTCTCGCCGGTCTGGCCGTCGAGGATGAGGACATCGCCCGGTGTGTCCATGCCGGTATCTCCGCCCTGGCCGTCGTCGAAGGTGATGTCGCCGGTCGAGGGGTTCTCGCCGGGCTCGACGGTCTCAGGCGCAGCCTCGGGAGCCGTTTCCGGCGCCGGCTGCTCTTCGGCAGGCTGTTCCGGTGCGGTCTGTTCAGGAGCGGTCTGCTCCGGAGTGGTCTCATCGGTCCCGTCGCCGCCGAAGCTGCCTTCGTCGCTCGTTGTGATTTCAAACGGCAGATCGCTCATTCCGGCCGTCTGCTGCTGTTCCTCGGTCTCGGTCGGTGTGAGCGCTTCCTCTGTCGTGGCGTCGGTCTTCACGTCTTCGCCGAGAGCCGTGACGTCCGTGTTATAGAAAATGCTGTCCGGTGCGAGCTCCGGAGCGCCGGCATTTCCGGTGTCGGCGTCGCCGGACAAAGCGGTCGCGTCACCCGACGTGGCCGTCGTGTCGCCGACCGTCGCATCGCCGCCCTCCGCGGTATTGTTGTTGTTCACATTGACATTCACGTTGACGTCGCCGGGGTTCACGTTCTGGCTGACTCTCTCCAAAGTCTCCTTGACGTCGTCGTACTGGTACTGCTGCGCCGCGATGCTCTCCGCCAGCTTCTGCAGCTCCTGTTTCTGCTGCTCGCTGATCTCAAGCAGCTCGTCGCGCTCCGCCTGAAGGGTCTGGGCGGCGCGGGAGACGGCCGTGTCGACGATCGCGGAGATCAGCTCCTCGTCGTACTCCTCCACGGCGTCTTCGATGACGGAGATCTTGATGTCATTTACGATCTGGGTCGCGGCGTTCTGGGCGATCGTCTGCGCGGCTTCGGGGTCGCCCGTCGCCTCGGTGATCGTCTGGGTGATGGACGTGGCGATGTCGCCGGTCGTCACGATCTCCTGCGCTGCGATTTCCTTTCTTGTGGCGCTGAGCACTTCGCCCGCCGCCGTCTCATAGGCCTTCAGCACTCCCGCGAGTGCGCCCGTGCCGGATACCGGGATCGGGCAGGCCGCGATGACCTCGCAGTTCCTCACTCCGGATGTGGACAGGGCCGACGCGATCATGTTGGACGTAACCCAAGTCAGGTTCGCCGTCTTCACCTGGATTCCGCCGGAAGTGGTCGGGTTGACGTAGGCGCAGCTCAGCGTCCTCGTCCCGATGACATCGAGCGGCACGAATGAGCTGAGAAGATTCCTCTCATCCGTGTTGTTGACGTAGATGGTCTCGACCGCCTGGCTTCCCACCCCGAAGTACTTCAGGATGGCCGCCTGCCTCTCGTCGGACAGGTCCGCGCCGAGAGTGATGACCTTCCGGCTGTCCGCGTAAGCGACGGAGACCGGAGCGATCGCCCCCGTCACCATGGTCGCTGTGACGAGCGCCGCCGCGAGCTTCTTTGCTTTCCTCATTTGCATGTGATACACCTCCTCTTTTTCTGGTATATGCCTTTTCTAACTGTCTCTGTTTCCGCCCGGGAACACCCCAATTCTGATCCCGGGGCAGTGATTCATGATTTCCCGGTTTCCTTGAAACTGCTGCCGAAGGCAGCTTCCCGGATTACCTGTACAACAGGGAAAACGAAATCTTCCGTTTCTCTTCCGACTCTATTATACATAATAATACGTCCAATCCGTGAAAAAAATGTGACATTGGGGACAGTCCCCAATGTCACGTTTTTGTTTGCTTCTCTTATCTCGATCCCTTGTCGTAAGGAATGCCCTCCGCTTTCGGTGCGCGGGAGTTCCTCGACGTAAATGCCAGGACGACGAGGGA
>CADCPJ010000099.1 GCA_902803245.1 uncultured Lachnospiraceae bacterium
CTCAGTGGTTCCTGTAGTAGTTGATCAGGCAGCCGTCGAGGATGATCTCCCTCTCGTCGTCCGTCAGGTCGCCGAGGGCGAGGGCAAAATCCTTCGTCCCGCCGTCCTTCACCGCCACGGCCCGGATCTCGTCCGTCTTCTCCCTGACCGCAGTCCTTATGCCCGGGACAAAGATCCAGTCGCCGTCCGCAAACGGAAGCTCTCCCTCCGGAATGAGGAACGGAAGCATGCCCCAGTTGATCAGGTTGGAGCGGTATCTCTTGGTCGCATACTCATTTGCGATATTTGCCCAGCCGCCGAGCACCTTCTGGCAGGACGCGGCCTGCTCGCGGGCGCTGCCGTCACCCGGCTTCACCGCGAAGATCGTCGATCCGATCCCCGTATTTGCAAATGACGCCTCCGGGCAGCTCCTTTGCACCGCCTCAAGCACGCCGGCGATCTCCGGAAGGGCGTCTGTGACGAGCCTGCCGGCGCTTCCCGTCGTCCCGGCCTCAAGCGCCTCCTCCCTCGCAATCTCGCCATTACAGGGAGAACCCGCGTTCCCGGTGCATCTGCCCTCGAGCGCCTCCTCCCTCGCAATCTCGCCCTTCTGAACCGCCTGCGCCTTCCCGACGTAAGCGGGATCCTTGCGGGACAGCGCGAAAGAAGCCAGCTTCAGCGGGTTGGAGCGGTAAGAGGAAGTCTCGCCGGACGGAATCAGCTCGTCGGTGGTGGTCACCGGGTCGTGGATCTCGGAGACGACCTTTATGAGGAGGTTCTCCGGCAGGGCAGCCATCTTCGGCCAGTCCTTGATGTTCGGCCCGAGGATCAGCTCCGCCGAAGGGTCAGGTATCCCCTTGCTGTCAAATACCCTGTTCTCATAGATCTTCGAGTCAAAGAAATAAGCCGGCCTTGTATATGTCCCCGTGAATTCCTCCGCGCTTGTGAGCCTTCCCTGATTTGCGGCGGTGGCGGCGATGGATCTCGCGTCCATGAGGGCCACGGAAGAGATCTGTCCCTCCTGCACCTTCGAGCCCTCGCGGTTCGGGAAATTCCTCGTGGAGTGCCGGATGGAAAATGCATTGTTCGAAGGCGTGTCCCCCGCGCCGAAGCACGGTCCGCAAAATGCGGTCTTCACGACAGTCCCGGTGTCGACCAGGTCGGCGAGAACGCCATTTTTCATAAGTTCCCTGTAGATCGGCATGGATGCAGGGTACACATTCAGCGTGAAAATCCCGCTGCCGATGCTCTTTCCCCTCAGGATGTCCGCCGCGTCGCAGATGTTCTCGAATCCGCCGCCGGCGCAGCCCGCGATGATGCCCTGGTCGACCACAAGGCGTCCGTCCCGGATCTTGCCCGTGAGGTTCACCTCCACCTTGTCGCCGAAGGAGACCTTCGCGCGCTCCTCCGTCTCTTTGAGGATCTCGTACGGGTGGTCGTTCACCTCGTCGATCGTGTAGACGCAGCTCGGGTGGTAGGGCATCGCGATCATCGGCTTCACGGTGCCAAGGTCGATCTCGATGCAGCCGTCATAGTAGGCGGCAGAGGCGGGAGAGAGCCTCTTAAAGGCCTCCGGGCGGTTGTGGATGCGGAAGTACTCCTCCGTCTTATCATCTGTCTGCCAGATCGAGCTGAGGCAGGTGGTCTCCGTCGTCATGACGTCCACTCCGATGCGGAAGTCCATCGAGAGGTTCGAGAGGCCCGGCCCCACGAATTCCATGACCTTGTTCTTCACATAGCCATTTTTAAAGACAGCGCCGATGATGGCGAGGGCCACGTCCTCGGGGCCCACTCCCGGATTCGGGCTGCCCGTCAGGTACACCGCGACGACGCCCGGCATCCGGATGTCATAGGTGCGGCCAAGGAGCTGCTTGACGAGCTCCGGCCCGCCCTCTCCCATGGCCATGGTTCCCATCGCGCCGTAGCGGGTGTGGCTGTCGGAGCCGAGGATCATCTTTCCGCCGCCGGAGAGCATTTCCCTCGCGTACTGGTGAATGACCGCCTGCATCGGGGGCACATAGACGCCGCCGTACTTCTTCGCTGCCGTGAGGCCGAAGACGTGGTCGTCCTCGTTGATCGTCCCGCCCACCGCGCACAGGGAGTTGTGGCAGTTGGTGAGGACGTAGGGGATCGGAAACTTCTCAAGTCCGGAGGCGCGTGCCGTCTGGATGATGCCCACGTAAGTGATGTCGTGTGAGGTCAGCGCGTCGAATCTGATTCGGAGATCCTCGTCATTTCCGCTTTTGTTGTGGTTCTTCAGGATCCCATAGGCGATCGTCCCCTTCTTCGCTTCCTCCTTGGTAAGCGGGCACTCCCCCGAGATTTCCGTTCCGTTCAGGAGGAAGACTCCCCCCTCGTGCAGTTTGATCATTTTCATTCCTCCATACGTGATAAAGGTGACAGTGGGGACAGTCCCCATTGTCACGTTTTCTCTGCGCAGCAGACAATTTCGTTAGCGACTGTAAGGTTCAGCCGGCCTTGTTCCTCATGCAGGTGGCGATCATCATCGCAAGCTTTAAGACCACAGCGTCATCAAAGGTTCTCAGATCAAGTCCCGTCGACTGGTGAAGCTTCTCGAGCCGGTACACCAGCGTGTTGCGGTGCACGTAGAGCTGCCGCGCCGTCTCCGAGATATTCAAGTTGTTCTCGAAAAATGCATCAACGATCTGTTTCGTGTCCTCATCGAAGTCGTCCGGGCTCCCCTCGCCAAACACCTCTTTTAAGAAGAGGCGGCAGGATTCCTCCGGGAGATCGTGGATCAGCCTCCCGATCCCGAGCTGGTCGTACCGAAGCACGGTCTCGCTGCTGTAGAAAATCCTTCCGATTTCAAGGGAAATGAGGGCATCCCGGAAGGCCTGCGGCATATCCCTTATGTTCTCGATCGGGCTCGTGTATCCCACCCGTGCGCTGATCATGGCCTCCATGCTGAGCATGTCCACGATGGTGTGGGCGGCGGACAGGATCGTCTCCCCCGAGTCCCTCGGCCCGAGAGCCTTGATGAGGATCATATGCCGCTCATCGAGAAGCGCAAACTGGTCGCCCGACTTCAGCGCGAACATCTGCTTCAGGATCCGCTCCGCCTGCTCCGTGCTGGCGCCCTTCAGCTCTATCACGTAGAGAAGGCGCTTTCCGTGCTCGGCGATGTGGAACCGCGAGGCCGCGGCGTAGAGGTCCGCCTCCGAGACATTTCCGTAGAGCAGGTTTCTCAGGAAATTGCTGCGGTCATATTTCTCCCGCCAGGCGGCAGAAAGCATCTCGATTTTTTCGCATGTATCCTCAGGGAGGTTATCCCCGTCCCCCTCGATCCGAAGCTCAAGCCCCGTCAGTTTTTTCAGTTCGGCGAGGGTTCTCGTCAGTTCGTCCCGTTCTCTCATGGATCTGTACAAATGCCTCCCGGTGCTTCCGCCCGTGTTATCCGGTATTTTCCCGTCTCAAATGACTGCCGGTACCGCTCTGCGGTCTTCTCCGTCTCGAGTCGTCACCGGTACCGCTCTGCGATCTTCTCCGTCTCGAAGAGCACCCGCTCCGCGTCAATGGTCGTGTACTCACCGTCTCTATATACAAACTCCCCTTCGATCAGCACGTCCGAGACCTCATATCCGGAGGCCGAGTAGGCGAGGGCCGCCTTCCTGTTGTAGAGCGGGCGCATCGTCGGGGCGTTCTCGTCAATGAGCACGAGATCCGCGGTTCTGCCCTCTTCGACCCGGCCGAGGTCGTCCCTTCCGATGGCCCTGGCGCCATTTGCCGTGGCGATCTCAAGAGTCTCCTCAGCCGTCAGGGCGAGGGCGTCCTTCGTCACGCCTTTCTGTCCCATCGTGAGGAGCCTCATCTCGGTGAAGAGATTGAGCGCGTTGTTGCTGGCCGCGCTGTCCGTGCCGATTGCGACCTGGAGGCCTTCCTTCAGCATCCGGTGAACGGGGGCGAAGCCGTTTGCCAGCTTCAGATTGCTGGCGGGGTTCGTCACGACGTGCACATTCGGCCGGGCGAGCAGGGCGTAGTCCTCATCCGCGAGATAAACGCAGTGGGCGAGGAGAATATCCCTGTCAAGGAGTCCGAGCTTTTCAAGGTAAGCGGTCGGAGTGAGGCCATGCTCGGCGATGCAGGACCGGAACTCGTGCTCGGTCTCCGCCAGATGGATGTTGACCCTCATTCCCTTCTCCGCCGCAAGATCGGAGACATAGGAGAGAAGATCCTCCCCACAGGTGTAGATGGCGTGCGGGCCGAGCGCAAAATCGCAGAGCGCCCCGATCGTCTTTCCGTATTCCATCTCGTCAAATGCCTCGTCGAGGCGTCTCTTCGCGGCCTCGTCGGAGCGGCTCTGTCCCACAAGCCCGCGGGAAATGAGGGCGCGCATGCCGCTGTCCGCGCACGCCTGCACCGCCATCCTCGGGAACATCTGCATGTCGACGAAGGTCGTCGTGCCGGTTCGAATCATTTCCATGATGGAGAGCAGGTTGCCCCAGTAGGCGTCGTCCGCCGTCAGGGAATCCTCGATGGGAGTGATCCGGTCGAAGAGCCAGGTCTCAAACGGCACGTCGTCCGCGTAGTTCCTCATGAGGGACATATAGGCGTGGGTGTGGCAGTTGATGAGGCCGGGCATGAGGGTCTTTGAGGAGCAGTCCAGCACTTCGTCCGCTTCCCATCCGTCGGCCGCGCCTTCTCCCGCCGCGCATATGGCGGCAATCCGTCCGCCGTCGACCTTCACGTCACTCCGCTCGTCCTCCGGGCGGTCAAGCAGATGTACATTTTTCAACAGTATGCTCATATTATGTGTAAAAACCTCCTTGAGAAATATCTGGCTTGCTTTTATAGCATATCGGGCTTGCTTTTATAAGTTTTTTTCTATATCTTTTTATATGTTTATATGTCTTTGATAAAGGCTTTATAAGAAAGAAACCGGTTCTCATCCATGAAAGGAGCAGCAGATATGGAATACAGACCCCAGGGAGTATGTTCACGGCTCATCTCATTCGACATTGTAGACGGAAAAGTCCGTGATGTAAAGTTTCAAGGTGGATGCAACGGAAATACGAAGGGCATCTCATCCCTCGTGGAGGGCATGGACGCACAGGAAGTGATCTCCCGTCTGGAGGGCACGACCTGCGGGTTCCGCCCCACCTCCTGCCCGGACCAGCTGGCCAGGGCTCTGAAGTCGGCTCTCGCTTAAGTGA
>CADCPJ010000100.1 GCA_902803245.1 uncultured Lachnospiraceae bacterium
ATACAGCCTCGCGGACATCGCGACGGACGTCATCCTCGGAAAGAGCCTCAAGGAGCAGGGCATATTCGCCCTCTATCCAGAGGAGAAGAAAAGATTTTACGTTAAAGTCCCCGTGTTCAGCTTCAACAAGATAAAGGGTCTTGACGCTTACCTCTCCCCCGAGATGAAGTCGACGGGCGAGGCGATAGGGTACGACGACAAGCTCAACCGCGCGCTCTACAAGGCGCTCCAGGCCTCGGGCACACGTCTGCAGAACTACGGCACTGTCTTTGCGACGATAGCGAACAAGGACAAGGACGAGGCGCTTCCTCTCATCCGCCGTTTTTACAATCTCGGATTCAATATCGAGGCGACCGAGGGTACTGCAAAATTCCTCAAGGAAAACGGCATAAGAACGCACATCCTCAAGAAGATATCCGACGGCTCGGACGAGATACCGAGCTCCATACGCCAGGGACATATAGCCTACGTCATCAATACCCGCGACATCGGCTCGATGTCCGAGGAGAGCGACGGACAGATGATCCGCCGCGCGGCAACGGAGAACAACGTAACGATGTTCACCTCTCTCGACACGGTCAAAGTCCTCCTCGACGTGCTTGAGGAAACGACTCTGACTATCTCGACAATAGATTCATAAAATGAAAGACGTATTATTTGAGATAAAGGAAAACGTACCGCTCACAAAGTCGGTATACAGAATGACGCTCTCGGGAGACGCGTCTGAGATCGCAGCGCCCGGGCAATTCGTCAATTTCAAGCTCGACGGCCTTTACCTGCGCCGTCCCGTCTCCGTTTACGACGCGGAGGAGGGCTCGCTTACGGTGATATACAAGGTCGTGGGCAGGGGCACGGAGCAGATGAGCCGCATGGCGCGGGGCGAAAATATCCTCGCGCTGACGGGACTCGGCAACGGATACGACACGGCAAAGTCGGGAGACTCGCCGCTCCTCATCGGAGGGGGTGTCGGCGTGCCGCCGCTCTATATGCTCGCGAAGAAGCTTATATCGGAGGGCAAAAAAGTTTCTGTCGTGCTCGGATTCAACGGCGCGGACGAGGTGTTCTGCGAGAGGGAGTTTTCAGAGCTCGGATGCGACGTCGCTGTGACTACCGTCGACGGAAGTTACGGCGCGCGCGGATTCGTGACGGACGCGCTGCCCGACTCCTATTCGTATTTCTACACCTGCGGACCGGAGCCAATGCTTAAGGCGGTGTACCGCGCGACGAAGACCTCCGGTCAGTTCAGCTTCGAGGAGCGTATGGGATGCGGCTTCGGCGCGTGTATGTGCTGTTCCTGCCGCACGGTCACGGGGTACAAGCGCATCTGCCGCGACGGTCCCGTGCTCGAAAAGGAGGAGATACTGTGGGAAGACTGACGACGTCTCTCTGCGGGACAGAGCTTGACAATCCCGTGATTCCCGCTTCCGGCACTTTCGGATACGGGTACGAATTCTCGGAGCTTTACGATATAAATATACTCGGTACTTTCTCGTTCAAGGGGACGACCCTTGAGGAGCGCTTCGGCAATCCGACGCCTCGCGTCGCGGAATGTACGGCGGGGATGATCAACTCCGTCGGGCTTCAGAATCCGGGAGTGATGAGGGTGATCTCGGAAGAACTTCCGAAACTGAAAAAATGCTTTGACAAGCCGGTGATGGCTAACGTCAGCGGCTTTTCCGTCGATGACTACGTATATACCTGCGAAAAGCTGGATAAAGAACCCCAGGTCGGCTGGCTGGAGGTCAACATCAGCTGCCCCAACGTTCACGGCGGCGGCATGAGCTTCGGCACAGACCCCGGGGCAGCCGCACAGGTCACGGAAGCTGTAAAAAAGGTCACGACAAAACCCGTGATAGTAAAGCTCACGCCTAACGTTACAGACATCGCATCCATTGCAAAAGCCTGCGAGGATGCGGGCGCTGACGGCATCAGCCTCATCAATACGCTCCTTGGCATGCGGATAAACCTGAATACCCGGCGTCCGCTTATAGCAAACAATACCGGAGGGCTCTCGGGACCTGCGGTCTTCCCGGTGGCGCTGCGCTGCGTATGGCAGGCAGCAAAGGCCGTAAAGGTGCCGGTCGTAGGCATGGGAGGCGTAAGCTGTGCAAAGGACGTCATCGAGATGATGATGGCCGGAGCCACTGCCGTAGAAGTAGGCGCCGCAAATCTGGTGGACCCCCTCGCCTGCAAGAAGATCATCGAAGCCCTGCCCGAAGAGATGGACAGACTCGGAATAGACAAACTGACTGATATAATCGGAGCTGCGCTTTAGCGGCCCGCTTTATGGAAAGGATAGAACAATGGGTAAAGACGTTATCGTTGCCTGCGATTTTCCCTCAAAGGAGGCCACGCTTGCCTTCCTGGACAAGTTCACAGGCAGGAAGCCCTTCGTAAAGATAGGCATGGAGCTGTTCTATGCGGAAGGCCCGGACATAGTCCGCGAGATCAAGGCCCGAGGCCACAAAGTATTCCTGGACCTTAAGCTCCACGACATCCCCAATACGGTAAAAAGCGCCATGGCGGTGCTCTCAAGGCTGGACGTGGACATCTGCAACGTGCACGCAGCCGGGACCACAGCTATGATGCAGGCCGCGATCGAGGGCCTCACCCGCCCCGACGGCACAAGGCCTCTTCTGATCGCAGTCACCCAGCTGACCTCCACGGATCAGGAAACCATGGAGCGCGATCTTCTGATAAAAGAGCCCATGGAAAAGGTCGTGATGCACTACGCGCTCACTGCCAAAGGCGCCGGACTGGACGGTGTAGTCTGCTCTCCGCTCGAGGCAGCGGCTGTCCACAAGACCTGCGGAAATCAGTTCCTGACCGTCACCCCGGGCATCAGATTCGCGGATTCCGCAGTCGGCGACCAGAAGCGCGTCATGACCCCCGCTAAAGCAAAGGAAGCCGGATCCGACTACATAGTCGTAGGACGCCCTGTAACGCGCTCAGACGACCCTGAAGCGGCCTATAAGCGCTGCGTCGATGAGTTTATCGGCTGACGGTTTTTCCTCGCTCAAACAGCCGGTTTTTCGCAGATCAAGGCAAGTATTATTGAATAATCCCGGGAATATGCCTTCAGGGACCGCGCTCTTTGATCTCGCCGAGGCCTTCTAAGGTCGGCCTCTTCTCAACCAAGCGCTTGCCCACGGTCCCTGAAGACACATTCCCGGGCCTGAAAAAATGACAACAACAACCTTTCAAGGAGATACAAATGGAACTCAGCAAACTCATAGCAAAAGACCTGCTTTCGATCAGGGCGGTGTTCTTCCGTCCGGACGAGCCCTTCACCTGGGCAAGCGGAATAAAGAGCCCGGTATACTGCGACAACAGGCTCACGCTCACAGCGCCGAAGGTGCGCACAGACGTTGAAAACGGCCTGGTGCAGCTCATAAAGGAAAACTACCCGCAGGCAGAGGTCCTGATGGGAACGTCCACCGCCGGCATCGCTCACGCCGCCATCTGCGGCCACATCATGGGGCTTCCCATGGGCTATGTAAGAAGCGGCGCCAAGGATCACGGCCGCCAGAACCGCATCGAGGGCCGTCTGGAGCCGGGCCAGAAGGTCGTGGTGGTGGAGGATCTGATCTCCACCGGCGGCTCCGTCATCGAGGTGGTGGAGGCCCTGCGGGAGGCAGGCGCAGAAGTCCTGGGCGTCGTCTCCATCTTCACCTACGGCATGAAGCGGGGCCTGGAACGGCTGGTCGCCGCCCGGGTGGAAAACCACTCTCTGACAGACTTCGACCACATCGCGGCGGTTGCAGCCGCGCAGGGATATATCAAACCGGAGGACGTCGCCCGGCTCCTGGCCTTCCGCGACAACCCCTCTGATGAAAGCTGGATAGGAGGTACCAAATGAAACGCAGCATCATCGACATCCTGGACCTGAGCACCCAAGAGCTGGAGGAGCTCATCGCCGTGGCGGAGGACATCATTGCCGACCCGGACAAATACGCCCACGCCTGTGACCGCAGGATCCTGGCCACCCTGTTCTTCGAACCCTCCACCCGTACCCGCATGAGCTTTGAGGCGGCCATGTACGAGCTGGGCGGACACGTGATCTCCGTGTCCAGCGCCATGTCCTCCTCCGCCGCCAAGGGCGAGAGCGTGGCCGACACCGCCAAGACCGTCTCCTGCTATGCGGACATCATTGCCATGCGGCATCCCAAGGAGGGCGCTGCCTACGTCGCAGCCACCAACGCATCCATTCCGGTCATCAACGCCGGCGACGGCGGCCACTGCCATCCCACCCAGACGCTGGCGGATCTGCTG
>CADCPJ010000101.1 GCA_902803245.1 uncultured Lachnospiraceae bacterium
CTGACGACGCTGAAGGACTCCGAATCCGTGAAGACGGCGTCATATTCCGGATCCTCCGCGAGACGCTCCGTGGCGGATTCGACGAGTTCCCCGTATGTCGCCATGGCAGCCGTTTTCTTTTCTTTGTTCAGATCGTCAAACGCCTTTGCGAGCCCGGGATAGGCCGCCGAAGTCTCCTCGTCCAGGAAAACCTGCGGACACAGGGATTCCGCGAGCTTTCGGTCGCCGCTGTCTGTCCACTCAGACTCAAAACTAAGTCCCTTGTAGACCTGTATGAACGGGCGCTCTTTCGATGCGTCAGGTGATTCGGCGAAGACAGATGGCGCCGCAAGTGCTGAAATGAGTGCCGCTGCAGATGCAGCCAACATAATGCCGTGCTTTTTCATAAGTCATACCTCCTTTGTTTTTTACAGCATGCAGTTGTTTTATGCTATGCCGGTTAACCTTGGATTTACTGCCCGAAGGGAAAACGAAATGGTCTGCATAATTCATACCGAAGGCGTCCTTCGCGGAGACTGTTTCGTTTTCGACTATAGAACATAGCAGAGATGCTGTCACACTTGTGGCACAAAAAAGCCTTTATTACTGCTGCGATACAAAGCGCGAAACAGCTCTCGCCGCTCACTCCCCGCCTCACCTGGCTTTGTCCGAATCAGACCTGGCTTTTTCGGATCTTCTCTCATTTTTCTTAAATTCCGCGGCTCTGCGCACTTCATCGGCAGTGATGAGGACGACATTCGGTTTTTTGCCTCGCGTCTCCGCTTCGGCCTTCTCAAAGTTTTCTATGAAGAAATCGATGCTCTCCTTCATCCAGACAAGCGCGGGGCTGACGTCACTCTCGGATACGATAAGTCTGTGGTCGGCCATGGCCCTGCCGTCGGCATGGCTGATCTTGTTCCGCACATCTCCGATGTGGTAATAGGCATAGAGGACATTCTGCAGCGTCTCGATATGCTCGCACGCGGTGCAGCCGGTGATCACGGAGGGATCCGTGTTTTCAACAGACTGCGTCCTTAAGGAGGCGTATATAAGATGCGGATCCCGGCCTTTTGCGCTTATCCCTCTGGCTCTGCCGCGGTCATAGATTTTTATGAAGTAATGATCGACATGCTCCATCTTGTAGTAATCATACGGCTTCATTTCCAGCCGCTCCTCGGCGAGGAGACCGATGACCTGATCCACGCGCGACTCGTCGTCACAGTAGTAGAAGATCCCGGAGCGGACCAGATTCTCCGGAGCTTTGGACTCTATGAGGGTCAGCGTCTGCTGATAGAACTGGTGCCGGTATGCCCATTTTACCAGATCGATAAAGGGAATGGGGCCGTCCCCCTCGAGAAGCTTCCCGTAGTCCGCCTTAATGCTCTCGGCGATCACGCTGAACAGCGTGCCGTAGTATCCCAGCTCCCTCCAGAGCTTTTCTCCTCTGAAGAGCTCCCTTAAGCGAAGGATCCCTTCTTCCATCTCCGGGATGTTGCATATCGAAAGTCCCACATCCACATGGCGGATGGCGTAGATCATGGCGGCGATGCTCTCACTCCGCTCCCCGCTCTTTTCCCACATGTCCACAATGAGATCCGCCTTGCCGTAATTGAGGAAAGAGCGCGTCGCGTGGACCAGCTGCGTGATCCCGAAGCCGTTCGTGTCGTCGTGAATTTCACTGGCCAGCGACAGGAAGGGATTGTGCACTGTGTACAGCTTCTTGAGAGCGACTCTGCTTCCCGGCATGGAAACGAGGACATCCAGTATATTGATGAGGTTGAATCCGTCCGAAGCTTCGCCGTTGCCAAGAGAAATATATAAGTTTATGTCGCAGTCCCCGTCCTTGATCGACTGGTTGAGATTCATAATGGCGTCAACCTGGTTTTCGCCTTTTTTAAAGCTCTCTTTCGGGATAAAGCGGATGGACACGTCCTCATTGACCGAAAGCAGCCCGAGCTTGGAGGACGCTTTGAACTCAGAATACAGGTAGTTCCTTACCCAGCCCAGATAGAGGAAGGGATTGTCCGCAGCTTCCGGAAAGGCGCAAAGGAGAGCGTCCTTCAGGCGCTCCGTGGCGGAACGGCTTACCACAAGCTCATCAAACATCCGGTTCAGCCGCTTGTCTTTCAGCTCCGGGTCCTTCTCCAGAAAATCCCGGATAAAGCCTGTCAGCTGCCTTTTCATATCCTCCGGGAGCTGTCCGCTCCATTTCTCCTCTTCTGCGGCGAGCTCATCGGTATATCGCGCGATCCGGTATTTGAACAGGCGGTAAGTGGAGAGCGCGGAACGGTCCGTTCCGTACAGGGATCTCCCGTCCCCGAGACGGAAGGGCTCCTTCCCATCCTCCTCCCCGTAGGTGGACCTGGCGCCTATGACGATAATCTCGTCGATTCTGTGGCGGGCCAGCACAAACTTGACCACGGCTTCCACATCGAGAAAAGCATCGCAATAGTTCCGCCCGAATTCGTTCTGCACACAATAATATCGGAGGGGCAGGTCGTTGTCCACCTCGCTAAGTGACGTTAAAAGAATATTTTTGGTCATAGGGTTTCCTCGTTTCCAAATACTTTTTCAGGTCAGTATCTGTCTTTTGGAGATACGTCAATTATATAATACATTATGTGCGGATGATAAGCCCTGAATTGCTTTTTATGTGCGGTTTTATGACTCAATAAGGAGGCGGTACTTATATGGGGAAAACAGAATATTCTGCGCAATTTACACCTAAGGCCGGGGTACTGAACAGCTGCCGTTAACAGCTGCAAAGTGTGCAAAAACCGGTGCTGAAAAACAGAGAACTTTCCGTCTGTATTTTAGTGCGGCTTTTTGATACAATAGGTGTTAATGCTCCTCGTGCAGCACTCGGGCCGCACCTTTTTGAGTATGCCCTTCTGACGAAGGCAGCAGAAAATCCGCATCCGGACGCAAAGCGTCCCGAGTGCCGGAGTGTTGAACAGAGTTACAAAGTACTGGAGTTCTGACGGGAGGTAAGCATGAATGTCGGGAAATATGTAGGAAAGCTGAAGGACAGGTACAAGCACAACAAGAACCGGAAGGTGTTCGTGATCTATGTGGTGCTGCATATACTGGTGATCCTGACTGCGATTCGCTGTCTGTTTACACAGAACTATGAGAACTTCGCACTGTGTCTCCTCGTGCTGGTCCTCTTCCTTGCGCCGGCGTTTCTGGAGGATAAGCTCAAAATCTCGATCCCGCCTCTCTTCATAATCATCATCTTCTTTTTCATCTTCGCGGCCGAGATCCTCGGGGAAGTAAACCACTATTACGTGATGATTCCGGGGTGGGACACCATACTGCATACGATGAACGGGTTTCTGTGCGCGGCGGTTGGCTTTTCGCTGGTCTACCTGCTCAACAAGGGCAGCAGCAACGTGAATCTGTCCCCCTTCTACCTGACGCTCGTCGCATTCTGCTTCTCCATGACGATCGGCGTCATATGGGAATTCTTTGAATTCACCATGGACCAGCTCTTTTACCTGGACATGCAGAAAGACTTTATCGTGACGACCATCGGCTCGGTGTCCCTTGATCCGGAGCATGCGCAGAACGTCATAAAGGTCAAAGACATCGTCGAGACGACTATTAAGACCGCATCCGGGGACGTCACTGTGGTCAGCGGGGGATATCTGGATATCGGCATCATAGACTCCATGAAGGACCTGCTGGTCAACCTGGCCGGTGCGGTCGTATTCTCAATCATCGGCTACATCACCTTAAAGAAGGGAGCTTCATCTCCGAAGGCCAATAAGATAGCGGCGGGCTTTATGATCAAGCCGAGCGTGGATACGGGGGAAAGCGGTGAAGCAGTTGAGCAGGAAAAGAAAGAGTGACAGCCGAAAGCTGACAATCGTTAATTGACAACAGAATGCTGACAGCCAAAGGCTGACAACAGGGAAACCAAAAAAGAAAGGGGAATGACATGAAACTGATGAAACGCATCTCAGGATTGGTTCTGGCAGTGCTGCTGCTCACCTCAGCAGTCTTCGCGGAGGGGACGGCCGATACAGGAAACGGCGCCGCAGCGCCGGGGGATTCCTATACTCTGGACCGCGTCGTGGTGCTCAGCCGCCACAACATACGGTCTCCGCTGTCCGGCAGCGGCTCCGTCCTTGGAGACATCACTCCTCATGAGTGGTTTCACTGGACAAGCAAACCGAGCGAGCTGTCTTTAAGAGGCGGGGTTCTGGA
>CADCPJ010000102.1 GCA_902803245.1 uncultured Lachnospiraceae bacterium
AAAGAAGCTGCCTTCGGCAGTTGCTGAGGATAACTGGTATAAACAAAGAAGCTGCCTTCGGCAATTGCTGCGATTAACTGGTATGGCGACTTACTCATTATTATCATTATTATCACCCCTCATGCTTAAGGAGGTAATCGATCATGGGACTTAATAAGAAATCTGTCGATGATATCAATGTCAAGGGCCTGCGCGTCCTGTGCCGCTGCGACTTCAACGTCCCGCTCAAAGACGGGAAGATCACGGATGAGAACCGCCTCGTGGCAGCCCTTCCGACCTTCAAAAAGCTCATCGCCGACGGCGGCAAGGTCATCCTGTGCAGCCATCTGGGCAAGCCGAAGAACGGCCCCGAGGCGAAGTTCTCCCTCGCTCCGGTAGCGGCGCGTCTTGGCGAGCTCCTCGGACAGGAAGTCAGGTTCGCGGCTGACGACACAGTGGTCGGCGAGAACGCGAAGGCAGCCGTCGCAGCCATGAAGGAAGGCGACGTCATCCTTCTCGAGAACACCCGCTTCCGCGCAGAGGAGACGAAGAACATCGACTCCTTCAGCGAGGATCTCGCATCCATCGCTGACGTATTTGTAAATGACGCATTCGGAACCGCTCACCGCGCACACTGCTCCAACGTCGGCGTGACGAAGTTCGTCAAGGGCCCGCACGCTGTCGGCTACCTGATGCAGAAGGAAATCGACTTCCTCGGCAACGCGGTCGAGAATCCGGTCCGCCCGTTCGTTGCGATTCTCGGCGGCGCCAAGGTTGCCGACAAGCTGAACGTCATTTCCAATCTTCTTGAGAAATGCGACACGCTCATCATCGGCGGCGGCATGGCTTACACTTTCCTGAAGGCCCAGGGCAAGGAGATCGGAACATCCCTCTGCGACGAGACGAAGATCGACTACTGCAAGGAAATGATCGCCAAGGCCGAGAGCCTCGGCAAGAAGCTCTATCTGCCGATCGACACGGTCATCACTTCCTCCTTCCCGGAGCCGATCGATGCCGAAATCGAAGTGAAGACCGTCTCCTCCGACAGCATCCCGGCCGACATGATGGGCATGGATATCGGCGAGAAGACACGCGAGCTCTATGCGGATGCCGTAAAGAGCGCGAAGACCGTCGTGTGGAACGGCCCGATGGGCGTCTTCGAGAACCCGATCCTCGCCAAGGGCACGATCGCCGTTGCGAAGGCTCTCGCTGAGACTGACGCGACCACGATCATCGGCGGCGGCGATTCCGCGGCAGCCGTCAACCAGCTCGGCTTCGGCGACAAGATGAGCCACATCTCCACGGGCGGCGGCGCTTCCCTCGAATTCCTCGAAGGCAAGGAGCTCCCGGGCGTTGCAGCAGCTGACGACAAGTAAATCTGTAAATATGAACAGATAATCATTCTATTTTGGAGGAACAATAACCATGGCAAGAAGAATCCTTGCGGCGGGCAACTGGAAGATGAACAAGACCCCGTCCGAGACGAAGGCAACTATCGAAGCGATGAAGGCCACCTGCGCATCCGAGGAGACCGAAGTGCTCCTGTGCGTACCGGCGATCGACATCCCGGCGGCTCTTGAGGCGGCAGCGGGCAGCAATATCCAGATCGGCGCGGAGAACGTCTACTTTGAGGACAGCGGCGCCTACACAGGCGAGATCGCCCCGAATATGCTGACAGACCTCGGCGTCAAGTACGTCATCCTCGGCCACTCCGAGAGACGCGAGTACTTCGCCGAGACCAGCGAGACCGTCAACAAGAAGATGATCAAGTGCTTCGAGCACGGCCTCATCCCGATCATGTGCTGCGGCGAATCTCTCGAGCAGAGAGAGCAGGGCGTGACCATGGACTTCATCCGCCAGCAGGTGAAGATCGGCTTCCTCGGCCTTTCGGCTGACCAGGCCAAGGCCGCTGTCATCGCTTACGAGCCGATCTGGGCCATCGGCACAGGCAAGACCGCCACATCCGACCAGGCCGAAGAAGTCTGCAAGGGCATCCGCGACCTGATCCGCGAGCTCTACGGCGACGCTGTCGCAGAAGAGATCCGCATCCTTTACGGCGGCTCCGTCAAGGGGTCCAACGCGGCAGAGCTCTTCGCCAAGGAAGATATCGACGGCGGCCTCGTCGGCGGCGCGTCCTTAAAGCCCGACTTCGGCGACATCGTCAATTACAACAAGTAATTCCTGTTTGAGCGGAGCTGCCAAACAAGGCGCCTCGAAACATCACCAAACGGTTTTCATCATAGTCGGAAATGACGGCTGAGATGCTTTTGGTGATGTTTTTCTTTTTCCCGGGCAATAGTGTTTTGCGCGGATAAGCGGGGGATGCGCCGGAAGGAGCTGCGGCAGAAGGCATAAGGCATGCGGTGACTGGCACCGCTGCCCAGTACTATGAAGAGTATGAAGCAGCAGCTGCCGCAGAGGAAGCGGCGTAACAGGAAAACCGGCTGCCGCGAAAGCACGTCCTCTTGTAAGATGTATGGGAAAAGTGATATAATAGATTCCGTCAGTGCGGGAGCGGCAAGGCACTTAAGAAATGCTTAAAACTGCGAAACCACTGTTAAAACAGTGCTCTGGCGGCGCTGAAAGTGCAGGACCGTCAGCTGCAGGCATCTGATAAGAGAAAAAGGGCCCGCCTCCGGCGGGCTCTTCCAAGAAGGAGAACCAGCATGGGCAAGAAAACACATGTCATCATGATCCTTGACGGCTACGGCCTCAATCCGGATCACAACCACAATGCCGTATGGGAGGCGAAAACCCCGGTCATGGACAAACTGGAGGCCGAGTGCCCCTTTGTTCAGGGCGCGGCGTCCGGCCTCGCAGTCGGCCTTCCGGACGGCCAGATGGGCAATTCCGAAGTCGGCCACACCAACATGGGCGCGGGCCGCGTCGTCTATCAGGAGCTGACCCGCATCTCGAAGGCCATCGAGGACGGAGATTTCTTTGAAAATGAAGAGCTCTTAAAGGCCATCAGCAACTGCAAGGAACACGACAGCTCCCTGCATATGTACGGCCTCGTCTCCCCGGGCGGCGTCCACAGCCACACGGATCACCTCTACGGGCTCCTCGAGATGGCGAAGCGCCACGGCCTCACCAAGGTCTACGTCCACTGCTTCATGGACGGCCGCGACACACCTCCGGATTCCGGCAAGGGCTACATCAAGGACCTCATGGACAAGATGAAGGAGATCGGCGTGGGCGAGATCGCCTCCGTCTCCGGCCGCTACTACGCGATGGACCGCGACAACCGCTGGGAGAGAGTCGTCGTCGCTTACAACGCCCTCACGAAGGGCGAGGGCGACAAGGCGGATGATCCCTTGAGCGGCATGCAGGCCTCCTACGACAAGGGCGTCGTGGACGAATTCGTCGTGCCGTTCGTCGTGCAGAAGGACGGCAGGCCCGTTGCGACCATCAAGGAAAATGACTCCGTCATTTTCTTCAATTTCCGCCCCGACCGCGCCAGAGAGATCACCCGCTGCTTCTGCGACGACGAGTTTGATCATTTTGACAGAGGACCCCGCATCCGGACGACTTACGTCTGCTTCACGGACTACGACGTCACGATCGGAAACAAGCTCGTCGCTTTCAAGAAGCAGGAGCTGGACAACGTCTTCGGCAAGTGGCTCGCAGACCGCGGCCTCACGCAGCTCCGCACAGCCGAGACCGAGAAATACGCCCACGTCACGTTCTTCTTCAACGGCGGCGTGGAGGAGCCCTTTAAGGGCGAGGACCGCATCCTCGTTCCCTCGCCGAAGGTCTGTGACGGCCTCGTGGACGCCATCCGGAGCGGCAAGTACGACGTCATCATCATCAACTTCGCAAATGGCGACATGGTCGGCCACACGGGCGTCGAGTCCGCGGCGATCAAGGC
>CADCPJ010000103.1 GCA_902803245.1 uncultured Lachnospiraceae bacterium
CATGCCTGGCCTATTACGATAGGACCGGAACCGATGATCAGAATCTTATGAATATCAGTGCGTTTTGCCATAAGTCCTCTCTTTCTTGTGATTATGCTAAATTTTAACCTTATAAATTGTAAAGGAATGCCGAAAGAATTTCCACTGCTATTTTCCTTAATATTCGTAAAAATATTTTTAAATTTAATATAATTCACATAACAATATTTACATTTTTGTAATATAAAGGTAAAATATAGTTATACAAAGCAGTTGCATCTCAGTTCAATACAGTCGCATAGGAACGATCACGAATCACTGTCAAAGCACTGAACCTCCCTCCGGATGCAGCTTCGTCCGGATACTCCAAAGAGATGAACGGAGTGGCAATCATGAATACCAGATATATGATAGCGGTCTTTCTGCCGCTTTTTACGTTTTTTATGATCTTTTTCAGCGGTATTACCGTGCTCGCCGCCGGCAGGCAGCCCTCAGGGGGCGTCTCCGCCAATGGCAGCGGCTCTATGGATATCTCTGTGACCTGCCAGTGGGATGACAGAGAGAACACAGACGGTATGAGACCGGACAGCGTGACGGTCGAATTGTACGTAAACGGCGAAGAGACCGGCCGCAGGATCATGCTCTGCGCTGAGAACGGCTGGAGAGGCAGTTTCGACGGCCTCCCTGCCTTTAGAAACGGCAGTGTCCTGTCCTATTCGATCATCGAAGCGAGAGTTGACGGATACACCGGCACCCTCGAGGGATCAGACCGGACCGGATACAGGATCGTCAATATTCATGAACCGCTTCCGAAGGGAAAGAACGGAAACGGCGGCATGTCGGACGGAAGAATCACCGCAGTGCAGAAGGCAAGGATCGTCGAGACAGTCATCACGACGAAGGTCTCCGTTTCAAGGCCTGCGAGAACGAGCACCTCGACGAGAAAGAGCGGTTCGGCCAAGACGGCGGACACTTCGGATCCCGGCCTGTGGGAGCTCATGGCGCTGGTCTCCTGTACGGGAGTCTTTCTCCTTACCTTCATGCCGGTCAGAAGGAGACATGGATAAATATGAGAGGCCAAAAAGCCTCACAGATCTGAGAAGGGCTTATTCCCGGCAGCGGGAATAAGCCCTTCTTGATAATCTTTCGTATGTCTGATATAATGAAAAATTGTTACATTTATCGCTTAGTCAGGAATGAAGGTATGCTGTTTTCATCGATCAGATATTTGCTTTTTTTGACCATCAATGTCCTTCTCTATTATATACTCCCTGATAGACATCGTCTTTATCTGCTTCTTGCATCAAGTCTTTATTTTTATTGTGCATGGGATCCCTTTTCCGTCATATGGCTTCTTGCGATCACCGTCATCTCCTATCGTGCCGGCCTGTCTTTAAGCCGTTCCGATGACCCGCTTAAGCGAAAGCGGATCACTGCCCTCAGCGCAGGGAGCATTCTCTTTATCCTTTTTATCTTCAAATACCTGGACTTTATACTTCTCCGGGCCATAAATGCCGCAGGGGCACTCGGCGTTCATCTCTCCGCCGATACTGTCACCGGTATTTTATCAATCGCAGCCCCGATTGGGATCTCCTTTTATACATTCCAGTCGCTGGGGTATATTTTTGATGTCTTCAGGGGCAGGACGGAAGCGTCCCGCGACGCAGTCAAATACGCGCTTTCGATCGCTTTCTTCGTCCATATAATGCAGGGACCTATTGACCGGTCCGATAATCTTCTGCCGCAGCTGGACGAACATCACGATTTTGAGTATGACAGATTCTGCCACGGAATGGCCATCTTCCTCTTCGGAGCGTTTAAAAAAGTGGTGATCGCCGACCGTCTTGCGATCCTTGTCAACACCGTTTACGGGAATGTGCGCGATTACCGCGGACAGGCCTTCTGGATCGCATCGGTTTTTTACACTTTCCAGATCTACTGTGATTTCTCGGGCTATACGGATATGGCGCTGGGGAGCGCCGAACTTATGGGGTTCCGGCTTCCGGAGAACTTCAGGAGGCCGTATCTTGCCACGTCGGTCACGGACTTCTGGCGCCGGTGGCATATCTCCCTCTCCCGCTGGTTCAGGGATTATGTGTATATCCCCCTCGGCGGCAACAGGTGCACGGAAGCAAGGTGGGCCCTCAATGTACTGATCGTTTTCCTGATCAGCGGTCTGTGGCACGGCACGGCCTGGGCCTTCATCATCTGGGGACTGCTTCACGGACTGTGCCAGGTGATCGGCAAATACAAGGCGCGGCTCTCCTCCCGGATCTTCCCCACGGAACATCTGTGGCTGAGGTGCTTCAGGATCGCCGTCACTTTTTTGATCGTGAATCTCCTCTGGATCCCTTTCAGGGTGAATTCCTTCGAAGACCTCACGTTGATCTTCAGGCGCCTGTTTCAGTTCACTCCCAAGCTCCGCATCGATTCTCTCGGCATGGTCAAAGAGGATTTCCGGCTGAGCCTGGTCCTGATCCTCTTCGTGATCCTCACCGATGCGGTCAGTGAGAGAACGAGCGTGTATGGCCTTCTGCAGAAACTTCCGGTCCTCGTCCGCCGCGGTCTTTATATGCTCTGTATCTTCGCGATCATTCTGTTCGGTGTATACGGTTCGCTGTCCGCGGAATCATTTATTTACTTTAATTTCTGACCGTACCCGGTGCTGCCCGGCAGCGCCCGGCACTGTACATTCTGCTGCAAAGCGCTTCGGCATAGAGGTGTGTATGAAAAGACTCCTTAAAGACGCGGTTATATTTGTGCTGGCATTTGTGATCATTTTTCACCTGCTCGAAGCAGCGACATTTGATCCGGCCACCACTTCTTCTACCTGGAAATACATACAGGGGGAGGATCCCGAACCCATTGACATTCTTTTTATGGGCAACTCCCATGCCTTCTGTGATATCAATCCGACCATCATCAACCAGTCAATGGGCCTCAACACGATGATCCTGGGCTCCAATTCACAGCCCATGGACCAGACTTACGAAAATCTGAAGATTCTCCTTCACTACGTGCGTCCGAAAGTCATCGTGCTGGAGTCGAATGCGCTGGTGGTGACAACGGACAGCCTGTATGCGGGCGGAAACGAGGGACGCCTGTTCTCCAATTTTGACAGTATCAGGAGTCTGATCTACAGAGCAGGCGATGTCGTTCACACGGTCCGTCAGTACTACAAATGGCCCGAGGCCTGTTATCAGCTCATGCGCCCCACGAACACGTGGACCAGATTCCGTGACCATACCGTCGATCCTGACGACACTGAGGCCATGGTCAACTTTGTCCTCGGTCATCATCCCAGGAACAATATCATCAGGGACAGCAATGATGAGCCGGCCTATGTGGAACAAAAACTCAAAGAATACAGAAACGACCCGGAACCGTTGGCTCCTTCTGCTTCGACCAGAGCGCTGTACAAGTTCCTGGACCTGGCGGAAAAAGAGGACATCCCTGTCTATATCATCAAGACGCCGGTCCTGTACTATGAGAACGAGCTGCCCAAGGTCGCCAATTTCATGGATGAAGTGGCCGCGAGCCATCCGGCTGTCAAAGGGTATCGGAATTTCAGCGAAGAGATGTCCGTGATCGGAACGGAACACGATGATTTCAGCGACAAGGGCCACCTCAACCGGGAAGGCGCGTGCAGGTTCACATTCGCTCTTGCCGACTGGCTCAGCAGCGAACTGGATATTCCCTGCGACGCGACCAAGGTGACCGGTGTGCAGAATGAGACATTTGAGGAGCTTCCGAACGGCAATTTCCGCTATTCGGTGGATCTTACCGACAATACGCTCATCAAATTCATCGTCAAGGACAAAGATGACAAGATCGTTTCCGAGACAGACTACTCGGCCAAGAACAGCATCGAGATCCCGCGCATCTCATCCAAGAACAAGCTGTTCTACCGGATCTGCCCCAAGACCGCGATCCCGGGATGTGACTATCCCTTCTCCTCGATCGAATACAATTATATGCACGATGAGGGCATCCTGGCGGACTTTTCCACGGATGACTTCTATATCAAGCAGTCGGGAAATGTGTTCCGGTTCACCAACAACTACGACCGGAACGAGGTGGAGTATTCCTGGTATGTCAAGAAGAATAAACAGACCATCAAGAATGTCAAATATGCCTACGGACGCGCTTCCCTGCGTCATGAATTCACGGATCCAGGCAACTATACCATCTATTCCTATATAAGGCTCAAGGAAGACCACGACGAAGTCTCCTCCGTGCTCGTCGCCGAAATCACTGTAGAAGAGGATGGAAGCGTATCTTACACGGTACCGTAAAAAGACAGAGGGCCCCGAATATTTGGACCGGCATAGAGAAGACAGGACCTGTGCCCGGTGAAGTGCTTTCAGGAACGTGTGCCTTCGCTGGGCACAGATCCTGTCTTTAACTGTGCCAGCACAAAAAACCGGGGGCACGCCCCCGGTTCATTTTACTTTCCCGCGCTGCTTATCCGCACCAGCGCTCTGTAGAGCCTCGCTTCGGCATTCACTCTGGCGACTTCGTCCAGGCTGTCCTCGGCGAGCCGCTCCTCCGCCCTCTTCTTGGCGTCCATGGCTCTCTCCAGATCGATATCCTCCCCCCACTCCCAAGTCGTGGGGATCACGCGGCAGTGGCCGTTCATCATGGTGAGCATGCCGCCGATGCAGGCCGCCTTGCGCACAGTGCCGTCTGCCATGGTC
>CADCPJ010000104.1 GCA_902803245.1 uncultured Lachnospiraceae bacterium
TAACAAGCACCAACAAGCATCGACAAGCATCAACAAGCATCGACAAGCACCAACAAGCATCAACAAGCACCAACAAGCATCAACAAGCACCAACAAGCATCAACAAGCACCAACAAGCATTAACAAGCACCAACAAGCACCAACAAGCATCGACAAGCACCAACAAGCATCGACAAGCATCAACTATTATCGACAAATCACAGCGGGCGGCACGCCCGCGGCAAAGACGAAAAGAGAGTATGGAACAGTATATTGTCACGGGAATGAGCTGTGCCGCATGCCAGGCCCGCGTGGAGAAAGCGGTATCGGGCCTTCCGGGGGTTGAGTCCTGTTCGGTCTCCCTCCTCACTAACTCAATGGGAGTGGAGGGAACGGCCGCACCGGACGAGATAATCCGGGCCGTTGAGAAGGCCGGATACGGGGCAAAGAAGAAAGCTGCCGGACGAGAGGAGGCGGGGAGCAGGCCTCTGTCCGCAGAGGAGGACGCGCTGATCGACCGCGAGACTCCGAAACTGAAGAAAAGGCTCATTTTCTCGCTCGGCTTTCTGATCGCCCTCATGTACATCACGATGGGGCACAACATGTGGGGATGGCCGCTCCCGCCGTATTTTGAACACAACCACCTGGGACTTACCCTGACCCAGATGCTCCTCGCTGCGGCGGTCATGATTATCAACCGGAAGTTTTTTGTGAGCGGCTTCGGATCCCTCCTTCACGGGGCGCCGAATATGGACACGCTGGTCGCGCTCGGGTCGTCCGTGTCATTTGCCTGGAGCACCTTCGTCTTCTACGAGATGTGCGGGGCCGTCACGGCAGGGGCGGACAACATGTCCCTCATGGAGCTCTACCACTCGCAGCTCTACTTTGAGTCCGCGGCCATGATCCCTGCCCTCATCACCATCGGCAAGATGCTTGAGGCGATGTCAAAGGGCAGGACCACGGATGCCCTGAAGTCCCTCATGAAGCTCTCCCCAAAAACCGCCGTCGTCTTAAGAGACGGACGGGAGGTGACCGTCGGGATCGAAGAGGTGAACACAGGAGATATCTTCGTCGTCCGGCCGGGTGAGAATATTCCGGTGGACGGCGTCGTGCTCGAGGGAATGAGCGCGGTAAATGAATCCGCCCTGACAGGAGAATCCATCCCTGTGGACAAGGGAGAGGGCGACAGCGTGAGCGCCGCCACCACCAATCAGTCCGGCTATCTGAAGTGCCGGGCGACCCGCGTGGGGGAGGACACGACCCTCAGCCGGATCATTCAAATGGTCTCGGACGCGGCGGCTACAAAAGCTCCCATCGCGAGAATCGCGGACCGCGTCTCCGGCATCTTTGTCCCGGCTGTCATCGCGATCGCGGTCGTCGTCATAGCGGGATGGCTTCTGGCCGGGGAGTCCGTAAGCTTTGCCCTTGCCAGGGGGATCTCGGTGCTCGTCATTTCCTGCCCGTGCGCGCTGGGGCTTGCCACACCGGTGGCGATTATGGTGGGAAATGGACTGGGAGCGAAGAACGGCATCCTCTTCAAGACGAGCGAAGCCCTTGAAAATGCCGGCCGGGTTCAGATTATCGCACTCGACAAGACCGGAACAATCACGAAGGGAGAGCCGGACGTCACGGCCGTCCTCCCCGCCGGAAATCACACGGAAAATGAACTTCTCGGCCTTTCCTATTCCCTGGAGAGGCTGAGCGGGCATCCTCTTTCAAAGGCGGTCGTCCGGGAGGCTGAGCGGAGAGGACTTCATGCCTGTGAGGCGGAAGGGTTTCAGACATTACCGGGAAATGGCCTCATGGCGGTCATAGACGGCAGAAAAGTTCACGGCGGAAGCCTTTCTTACATCTCTCAGCTCACATCCTGCCCTGAGGAGATGATCCGTGCCGCTAAGGAGAGAGCGGAGAAGGGGCAGACTCCTCTCTTCTTTGAAGCGGACGGAGAGCTCATCGGCATGATCGCGGTTGCGGACACGATGAAAGAGGACTCCCCGGAGGCGGTCCGGGAGCTCCGGAATATGGGAATAGAAGCTGTAATGCTGACCGGCGACAACGAGAGGACGGCCCGTGCGATCGGATCCTCCGCCGGAGTGAGCGACGTCGTGGCGGGAGTCCTTCCGGACGGCAAGGAAGCGGTCATCCGCGATCTCATGAAGCGCGGGAAGACCGCCATGGTGGGAGACGGAATCAATGACGCGCCGGCCCTCACCCGGGCGGACATCGGAATCGCCATCGGCGCGGGAACGGACGTGGCCATCGACAGTGCGGACATCGTACTCATGAACAGCTCGCTCATGGATGTGGCGGCGGCCGTAAGGCTCAGCCGCGCGACCTTGAGGAACATCCATCAGAACCTGTTCTGGGCATTTTTCTACAACCTGATCTGCATACCGCTCGCCGCCGGGCTCTTCCCGTGGAAAATGAACCCGATGATCGGGGCGGCGGCCATGAGCCTGTCCAGCTTTACGGTGTGCATGAATGCGCTCCGCCTGAATCTCTTCAAGGTCCGGGACGCTTCTCGTGACAGGCCGATGAAAAAGCGCGCGCTGCCTGCGGATCCTTCCCGGGGCGGGAGCGGGGCCGCGGGAGAAAGTGATGACATGGACGGTCATACGGGAGACCGCACGGGAAATGAGACGGGAAACCGCACAAAAAACCAGACGGGAGACTGCACGGGAGATGAGACGGGAAACCGCACAAAAGATCAGACGGGAGACCGCACGGGAGACCGCACGGGAGACGAGACGAAAAGCCGCACGGGAGATCAAACGGGAAAGCATATGATAGAGCATACGGAAAAGAATGTAGAAAACAATACAGGAAACAACACGGATAAAAACACAGAAAATCACACAGAAGAAAGGAGCACTAAAATGCAGAAGACAATGAAGATCGAGGGAATGATGTGCGGGCACTGCGAGGCGACCGTAAAGAAGGCGCTTGAGGCGCTTGACAGCGTCTCTGCCGCAGAGGTCAGCCACGAGAAGGGAACCGCCGTCCTCACACTTGACGCCGACGTGGACGACGACGTCTTAAGGAAGGCAGTGGAAGACAGAGATTACAAAGTCCTCGGAATCGAATAACTTGATCGGTGGATGGGGAAGCCGTGGAACACAGGCTTACGAAACAGACTCGATTCTGAGTTTTCCAAATGGGGGAAGCCATGGAACACAGACTTACGGAAGAGATTCGACGCTGAGTTTGCTGAATGAGGGGGGAAGCCATGGAACACAGACTTAAGAGATTGTCGAGAGAGACGGTCTGCGCGGGCAGGGCTCTCACCTATATGCACGATCAGGTGAGGCTTCCTGACGGAAAGCTTGAGACCTGGGATTTCGTCCATCACAATAAGGGAGGCGGGGCTTCCGTGCTCCCGGTTCTTCCGGACGGCCGGATCCTGCTCATCCGCCAGTACAGGCCTGCGATTGACCGGGTGACACTGGAAATTCCGGCAGGAGCCCGGGATCCCGGCGATGAGGACACTGCCGTCACTGCCCTGAGGGAGCTGAGGGAGGAAACGGGATACACCTGTGCGAAGCTTATCAAAATGGTCACCCTCGACACGGCTGTGGCATGGTGTGACGAGTGCACGGATATCTACCTGGCGGAGGGGATCCGAAGGGACGGGGAGCAGGACCTTGATGAGGCGGAAGAGATCGAGACGGAGTGCCTTAGGCTTGAGGATCTCACGCGGATGATACGAATGGGAGAGATCCGCGACGCGAAGACCGTGGCGGGGATCCTGGCTTATGCCTCCATGAAGGCAGAACAAAGAAATTCCGACATGTCAGGATAAAATAATTCCGGCAAGGCAGGATAAAAGAAACTCCGGCAAGGCAGGATAAAAGAATACCGGCATGGCAGGATAAAAGAATTCCGGCAAGGCAGGATAAAAAAATTCCGGCAAGGCAGGATAAAAGAATTCCGACATGGCAGGATAAAAGAAATTCCGGCAAGGCAGAACAAAGGAACTCCTGAAAGGCAAAATAAAAACTCCGGCGGCGTCGCATTCCCAGACTTGTCTCAATCGTTGCACTGGATGCGGGCCAGCCGCTTAGGCACGCGCCTAAACAGCCTCCTTCCAAGAACCGGAGCGGAGGCTGATGGTCATGGCATGCACCGTAAAGATGCGCGCTTCTGACGGCCTCCGTACCACATCATATCACATGAAACGCTCTGAGCACAAGCAGAGCCTCCGTGCATAAAAGAGACAGCAGAGCCTCCGCGCATGAAGGAAACAGCAGAGCCTCCGCGCATGAAAGAGACAGCAGAGCCTCCCGGCAGCGGGCGGGCTCTTTTTTTATGGATGCTTTCTTATAGAAGTTTTTATTGAGGAATCATAAAACAATGCACAGAAATACTGCACAGAGTACCTGTTTATTTGGTATAATAAACGGATGAAATAAAAAGGTGACAATGGGGACTGTCCCCATTGTCACGTTGCGGCATGTTGTCACCATACATGTTGACATCATATTTGAGGAGTAACTTGATATGCAGGAAAACACATCTGCCGAAAACAGCTCGGCTTCGAAGCTGCAGCCCTATCTCTCACCGCTGGCAGTCTTTGCCATTTCCGTGGGATCGGCCATCGGCTGGGGATCCCTCGTCGTCACCAGCAGCTCCTACCTGTCTGAGGGCGGGCCGGCGGGATCCGTCATCGGCCTTCTGATCGGCTGCGTCATGATGTTCATGGTGTCCAGCCACTACCACTATCTGGGGAACCACTATCCCGGCGCGGGCGGGCTCTACAACTATGTGAAGAACATCTTCGGCTACGACCGCGCTTTCCTGATCGCGTGGTTCATGTTCCTCGTCTATATCTCCATATTCTGGGCGAACGCCACGAGCATTCCTCTCTTTGCGAGGTATTTCCTGACGGGCATATTCAAGAGATGGTATCTCTTCACGATATTTAACTACGATGTCTATCTCGGCGAGGCGCTGCTTACGCTTGCCGTGATGTTCCTCATCGGCATTGTGTGCATGGTCAGCAAGAAGGTGACGGCCGTCAGCATGGTGATCATGGCCTTTATCTTCATCGCGGGCATCACGGTGTGCTTTGCTGTCGCCATGGCGGGACACGGCAGCACCGGGATGACATTTAATCCGGACTTCGTCCCGGACAAGAACGCCTTCCGGCAGGTGATGCGCATCGCGTTCATTTCGCCCTGGGCATTTATCGGATTCGAGAGCGTGTCCCACTCCGCCGAGGAGTACAACTTCAAGCACAGCAGGATGTTCCGCATCCTCTTCTTCTCCGCGATCGTCACTACGGCGCTGTACATCTTCATCATCATTCTCAGCGTCACCGCTTATCCGGAGGGATGCTCCAGCTGGTTCGACTACATCAGCCGCCTCGGCGAATTTGAGGGGATCGCCGGGCTGCCGGCATTTTATGCGGCGCAGTATTATCTCGGAGATGCGGGCGTCTATATCCTGATGGCCGCCCTCCTTTCGCTGGTCCTGTCCAGCATGATCGGCATGCTGCGGACCTTAAGCAGACTTTGCTACGCTGTCGCGGAAGACGGCATACTTCCGAAGAGATTTTATGAGTTAAACCGCAAGCAGATTCCGGTGCACTCCATCCTCCTCGTCCTTCTGGTCTCGCTGCCCATACCGTTCCTCGGCAGGACGGCGATCGGATGGATCGTGGACACCACGACCATCGGTGCGACGATGCTCTACGGCTTTGCGTCCGTGGCGGTCTTCAAGCTCTCCGGGCAGGAGGGGGCGAAAAAAGAGAGGGCGATCAGCACGATCTGCCTCTTCATACTGGTTGTCTTCGCGATCTTCCTGCTCTTCCCGAGCGCGTTCGGCGATTACACCATCGCTACGGAGACATATGTCCTCATGGCCGTGTGGTCGCTTCTTGGACTTGTGTTTTTCCACTACGTCATCCGGAAGGATCACGCGAGGAAATTCGGCAAGGCCATCATTGTCTGGATCTCTCTTCTGGCTTTCATCGTGCTGATGGCGATGACCTGGGCGGAGAGACTCAATGAGAGCAGGGAGAATGCCATCATAGCGGAGATATCCGAATACATGGACAGCATGGATGACAACGATATTCCTGAAGAGGACAAGAGCCGCTTCCTCGCCGTGGAGCTGGACCGCCTCCATCAGGCGGACAACACCAGCGTGTTTGTCATCGTCAGCCTCTTCGGGCTGTCCCTTGCCATCATGCTCTTCAACTACACCACGATGAACAAGTGGGAGAAGAAGGCGGCCATGGAGCGGGATGAAGCCCGGACCGCCGCATTCACGGATCCCCTGACGGGGGTCAAGAGCAAGCACGCCTTTCTTCTGGCCGAGCAGACCTATGACACCGCCATCGCGGAGGATCAGTCAGAGAATTTTGCGGTGGTCGTCTGCGACGTCAACGGGCTGAAGGTGATCAATGACACCCTCGGCCACAAGGCGGGAGACGAGTATATCGTGAAAGCCAGCAGGATGATCTGCGACATTTTCCAGCACAGCCCTGTCTACCGGACGGGCGGAGATGAGTTCGTGGTGATATTAAAAGGCCGCGATTACCTCATCAGGAAGGAGCTGGTCCTGGCGCTTCATGACCGCTCCGTGGAGCACATAAGCACGAAAGACGTGGTGATCTCGGGAGGCCTGTCGGAATTCAAGGCGGGCGAGGACGCCAGATTCCACGACGTATTCGAGAGAGCGGACTCCCTTATGTACAGCGAGAAGAAGCTCTTAAAAGGCATGGGAGCCATATCGAGAGAGGACGCGGAGACAGCCATAAAGCCGATCTTCCCCGACGACGAAGATGCGGACATCCTTCACCTCAAGCGCCACATCCTCATCGTGGAGGACGAGTACGTCAACCAGATGATCCTCGGGAAGATGCTCGGGGAGGACTACGAAGTGATCTACGCCTCCGACGGCACCGAAGCCCTGGAGCAGGTCAAAGCTCACACAGACGATCTGGCTATAGTGCTCCTCGATCTGCAGATGCCCAGAATGAGCGGCATGGAGGTGCTGAAGGTGATGAAGGAGGAGCAGGAGCTCCACAACATCCCTGTGATCGTTATGACCGCGGATCAGAGCGCGGAGGTCGACTGCCTGAAGATCGGTGCGGTCGACTTCATCCCGAAGCCCTATCCCTCGCCCGAAATCATCCATGCCCGCGTGAACCGCTGCATCGAGCTGTCCGAGAAGAGGAACATCATCGAGTCCACGGAGCGCGACAGCTTGACAAACCTCTTCAACCTAGACTACTTCCTCCGCTACGTGAGGCTCTACGACCAGCACTACATCGATGCGCCGATGGACGCCATCGTCCTCGACGTCAACCATTTCCATATGCTGAACGAGAGATACGGGAAGCAGTACGGCGACAGCGTCCTGTCCCGGATCGGCAAGCGCGTCCGTCAGATCTCCCGCGAGATCGGCGGCGTGGGATGCCGACGCGGCGCGGACACATTCTACATCTACTGCCCGCATCTTGAAGATTATTCGGGCATACTCGACAGGGCATCCGAGGGCCTCGTGGACGACGACGTGTCCGAGAACCGCGTCCGGCTGCGCATGGGCGTCTACTCCGAGGTCGACAAGTCGCTCCAGATCGAGAGACGCTTCGACTACGCGAAGATCGCTGCGAACACGGTGAAGACAGGGTACATAAGGGCCGTCGGCATCTACGACACCGAGATGCACGAGGCCGAGCTCCACAGGGAGAGACTTTTGGAGGACTTCAAGCCGTCGCTTGAGAGCGGCCGCTTCATGGTGTATTTCCAGCCGAAGTACGACATCCGCCCCGACACACCGGTCCTTGCCAGCGCGGAGGCGCTTGTCCGGTGGGATCACCCGGAGCTCGGCATGATCAGCCCGGGAGTGTTTATTCCCCTGCTTGAGGAAAACGGCCTGATCCTCGACCTCGACCGCTTCGTGTGGCGCGAGACAGCGGCGAGAATCCGGGAGTGGAAGGACCGCTTCGGATTCTCCGTGCCGGTGTCGGTAAATGTATCCCGCATCGACATGCTGACGCCGAACTTAAAGACCATATTCAGGGAGATCCTGGAGGCATACAATCTGGAGGCGGAGGACCTGATTCTCGAGGTCACGGAGTCGGCCTACACCGGCGATTCGGACCAGGTCATCACCACGGCCAAGGAGCTGCGCGGCATGGGCATGGGCTTCCGCATCGAAATGGACGATTTCGGCACGGGCTACTCATCGCTCGGCATGCTGTCGCACCTCCCGATCGACGCGCTGAAGCTCGACATGAGCTTTGTGCGGAGCGCCTTCGGCAAGACGAGGGACGTGCGCATGATCGAGCTCATCATCGACATAGCCGACTATCTCCATGTGCCCGTCGTCGCCGAGGGCGTCGAGACGGAAGAGCAGTATCTTGTGCTGAAGGCCATGGGCTGCGACCTGGTGCAGGGCTACTATTTCTCGAAGCCTGTTCCGCCGGAGGCATTTGACCAGTTCCTCGCTCAGAGGGGACCGGCCGTGCTTCACGCGACGCGCGAGGAAAGGAAGACCTATATCAGCATTTCCAAAGCGCTGTCCGGTGATTTTGAGAGCATCTTCTACGTGGATGTGGTCACGGACTACTATCTTGAGTTCTTCATGAGCAAGGAGGGCGAACTGGAGATCCGCCCCGGCGGGATCGACTTCTTCGGCGAAGCGAAGGAGAAGCTGCTCCTTGGCATCACCGAAGAGGATATGGAGAAGGTCCGGGACGCGGTCAGTAAGGCGAGCCTCATCCGGTGGGCCGGACGGGAAGAGACGATGAACCTTAAGTTCAGGAAGAGGAAAGACGGCAGGGAAGTGGGCTATTCCCTGCAGACGATCCGGACGAGGGAGAGCGATGAGCACCACATTGTCCTTGGTGTTCGGCCGGAAGGATGACGATAAAAGCGCGGTGCGGAGGCGAGCATGAATCCCAAAAAGCATAGATCACGAGTCACAGTGGCGGTGGCAGCCGCGGGCAGCGTGGCTGTCACGCTGATACTGGTCATCGGCACCATGTGGATGGGGCAGAACGCCAGGAAGGATACGGAGACGGCCGTCAGGTCCGTCTCCCTCCTCTATCTGGACGAGCTGGCCGGCCGGAGGGAGCAGGTGGTCGAAAAGAACTTAAATGACCGGATCTCCGACCTTAAGAAGGCCCTCGAGCTCATCACGGAGGAGGACCTGGCGGACGAGGCGCACAGGCAGGCATACCAGTCCAGGATGAGGAAGCTCTTCGACCTTGAGAAATTCGCATTTGTGGACAGGGACGGAATGATCTACACCTATGCCGGCGTACAGGACGATATCGGGGACTACCATTTTGACCATCTGAACCTGACGGGGCCGGAGATCTCGGTCAAGAATCTCGACAGCGCGGACAAGAAGGTGATCATCGCCGTGCCGGTGAACTTAAAGTCCGAGGGAAAAGACTTCGTCGTCTGTTTCATGGAGATCAACATGGACGAGATGCTCTCCGGCGTCTCGATGCAGGGCCAGGAGAAGAGCTCGACCTTCTGCAACATTTACACGGATCAGGGCGTGGCCCTCAGCAACACGGTCCTCGGAGGCCTGGCCGCAGAGGACAACCTCCTCGGGGCCATGAAGAACGCGGAGTATGAGGACGGGTACTCCTATGAAAAGTTTCTTGAGGACTTTCGGTCCGGAAAAAGAGGCGAGGTCTCCTTCTCCTACAACGGCGTCCGCGAGACGCTGGCCTTCGCCCCTGTCGAGAAGACGGACTGGCTGCTCACCTATCTGATCAGGGAGAGCGTCATCAGCGACCAGATCGGATCCATCTCCGACGGCATCATCCGGCGCTCCGTGATGCAGTCCGTTCTTACGATCCTGATACTCCTTGGCGTCTTCGCATTCCTGATCTATCAGATGTGGAAAAATGCGAAGCTCACGCTGGAGCGGGAGACGTCGGACGCTGCCAACCGCGTCAAGCAGCAGGAGCTCGAGCGGCAGCTTATGCTTCAGGAGAAGCTCCTTGAGGAGGAGAAACAGAGAACGCAGCAGGACCAGATGATCACGGCCCTCGCTTCCGACTACCGCAGCGTCTACTACGTCGATATCGACGCGGACGATGCGGTCTGCTACCGCGCCGATCCCGGCGATCCGAAGCAGACTCCGGTCGGGGAACATTTTCCCTATCACGCTCGCTTTTCGGAGTACTGCAGTCTCTATGTGGACGACGAGTACAGGGAGGATTTCCTCCGCTTCATCGCTCCCGCGAATGTGAAGGAGGCGCTGTCCTCCAAGTCCATCATCGCTTTCCGCTACCTCGCGAGGAGAAA
This sequence comes from uncultured Lachnospiraceae bacterium, assembly GCA_902803245.1. Taxonomy (GTDB): domain Bacteria; phylum Bacillota; class Clostridia; order Lachnospirales; family Lachnospiraceae; genus Chordicoccus. The sequence continues at coordinate 10,254 of CADCPJ010000104.1, forward strand.
CGGAGAGGAATACTATGAGATGCTCCGAATGGCGGGAGTGAGGCACCCCGAGGACCGCTCGGACCACCTCGTGCACGCGGTCGGCGTCGGCTTCACGGTCATCGACGCTGAGATGAGGGAGAGCCTGCAGCGGAATGAGGCGCTCGCCGAGGCACTGAAGTCGGCGGAGGAGGCCAACAAGGCCAAGACCGCATTTTTGTCCAATATGAGCCATGAGATCCGGACACCCATGAATGCCATCATCGGGCTCGACTCCCTGGCTCTCCGCAAGGACACGCTGGATGCGGAGACCCGGGACTATCTGGAGAGAATCGGCGGGAGCGCCCGGCACCTCCTCGGGCTCATCAACGACATCCTCGACATGAGCCGGATCGAGTCGGGACGGTTGCTCATCCGCAAGGAAGAGTTTTCCTTCAGCGGCATGCTGGAGCAGATCAACACGATGGTAATGACCCAGTGCAGCGAGAAGGGACTTAACTACGAGTGCCACGTGATCGGCGGGGTCAGCGGCTATTATGTCGGGGATGACATGAAGCTCAAGCAGGTGCTTCTCAACATCCTGTCAAATGCCATCAAGTTCACGGATGCGCCCGGAAGCGTCACGCTGAGTGTGGAACGGACGGCGGTCTACGGCGACCACTCCACGCTGAGATTCTCCGTGAAGGACACCGGCATCGGCATGGATCCGGAGTTCATCCCGAAGATCTTTGACGCCTTCACGCAGGAGGACAGCAGCCGGAACAGCAAGTACGGCAGCACGGGGCTCGGGATGGCCATCACGAAGAACATCGTCGAGCTGATGAACGGCGAGATCTCCGTGGAGTCGGAGAAGGGCGCGGGGACGGAGTTTACCGCAGTCATCACGCTGACCAACAGCAGCCGCAAGGGCCCCTCCACAAGCTATATCGATCCGAAGGAGATGCGGGTCCTCGTCGTGGACGACGAGGAGATCGCTGCGGAACACGCGAGCATTGTTCTCGATGAGGTCGGCATCAAGTCGGACTGCTGCCGCAGCGGCGAAGAGGCGCTCTCCATGCTGGAGGTGGCGCACGCCAAGCACACGCCTTACAATCTGGTCCTCCTCGACTGGAAGATGCCAAAGATGGACGGCCTCGACGTCGCCAGGGAGATCCGGAGACGGTATGACAAGGAGACGACGGTCATCATCCTGACCGCCTTCAACTGGGACGAGATCATGGACGAGGCGCTCCACATCGGTGTGGACAGCTTCCTTGCGAAGCCGCTCTTTGCGTCAAATGTCATCGATGAATTTGAGCGCGTCGCAAGAAGGAACAACATGAGCCTCTACAAGGAGAAAAAGAGGGCCGACCTTGAGGGCAGGAGGATCCTCATGGCGGAGGACGTGCTCATAAACGCGGAGATCATGCGGCAGCTTCTCGAACTGCGCGGGGTCAGTACAGACCACGCGGAGAACGGAAGGATTGTCCTTGAAATGTTCGACCGAAGTCCGAAGGGCTATTACGACGCCATCCTCATGGATGTGCGCATGCCCGAGATGGACGGGCTGGCGGCCACTTCGGCCATCCGCGCCCTTCCGCGGCCCGATGCGAAGACGATCCCCATTATCGCCATGACGGCCAATGCCTTCGACGAGGATGTGCAGAGGTCGCTGCAGGCCGGGATGAACGCCCACCTGTCGAAGCCCGTCGAGCCGGACCACCTGTACCAGACCCTCGAGGAACTGATCTGGGAAGCCGGTCAGGAAGAAAAGGAAGAGTAAAAACCGGAAGTGCTGAACAGCTCACCAAATCGCAAAAGGAGGAAATGAAGATGAGGCTGATGAGAACGAAAGCTGTTAAGAGAATTGCGGCGCTGACCGCAAGTGCTGCGATGATCATCGCTCCGTGCTCCGCGGTTTACGCGGAAGGCACGGAAAACGACCGCACTGAGGAGGAGGGAGCGCTTTCCCCGGAGGAAATCCTCGCTTCCATGACGCTCGACGACAAGATCTCCCAGATGATCATGCCGTGTGTCCGGTACTGGAATGAGGAAAACATGACGGACCTGTCCGCTTACCCCGAACTTGAGGAAGCGCTCCGCGCCCATCAGTACGGCGGAATCATCCTGTTCGCGTCAAATGTCGCGGATCCGGGACAGACGGCCACGCTCGTGCAGCAGCTTCAGGTAAACAATCTGATGAATACGGACAGGGCGGTGAATATCCCCTATTTTATGGCTGCGGATGAGGAGGGCGGCATCGTCCTCAGGCTGAACCGCGCGACGCGCATGACGGGCAGCATGGCCATCGGCGCGACGGGGGAGAAGGCTCTTGAAAATGCGGAGAACACCGGGCTCATCCTTGGCTCGGAGATGGCGGCGGCGGGCTTCAATGTCGACTTCGCCCCGGACGTCGACGTGAACAACAATCCGGCGAATCCGGTGATCGGCACGCGCGCCTTCTCCGACGACCCGGACGTGGTGGCAGCTTTGGGAACGGCATGGGCAAGAGGGCTCTCCGAGAGCGGCGTGATTGCCACGTTCAAGCATTTTCCGGGGCACGGGGACACTGCGGTGGACAGCCACATCGGGACGCCCTCCGTGGAGAAGACCTACGATGAGATCAAGAAGATCGAGCTCGTTCCCTTCGAGGCGGCGATCGCAGAGGGCGCGGACATGATCATGACGGCGCACATCACCTATCCCCTGATCGACGACGAAGTGGTCTTCGGCGACGGGGTGACGAAGGGATACTATCCGGCCACCATGTCGAAGAAGATGATTACGGATATCCTGCGCGGCGATCTCGGGTACGACGGGGTCGTGGTGACGGATGCCCTGGAGATGGATGCGATCCGCACGGCCGGACTCGTCCCGGGAGAGGAGAACTCCGTCGAGTACCAGGCCAATGTCGCGGAGAAAGTGATCAATGCGGGCATCGACATCCTGCTCATTCCCTGCGACCTGAACAGCCCGGATGCGGTGTCATTTTACGATGATTACATCGGCGCCCTCGCTAAGATGACGGAGGACGGAACGATCCCCAAGGAGCGGATCGACGAGAGCGTCCTGCGGATACTAAGCCTGAAGGAAAAGTACGGTATTCTGAACATGGAGTATGATATCGACAGCGCGCTCGCGGAGATCGCCTGGGATATGCTCGGCTCGGCCATAAACCATGAGACAGAGATGGAGATTGCCCGCGAGGCGATCACGCTTCTTAAAAATGAAGACGAAACCCTGCCTCTTGAGGCGGACGGCAAAAAGACCGTTCTCCTCGGGCGCCAGGCGGAAGACGCCTATACCCTCCGCTTTGCCATCTCGCAGCTTCAGGAGCTGGGACTCATCGACAAAGATGCCCTGATCGACGACCTGGCTTTCGGGACAAAGACAGGAGACGAGAACTCGGATACGAAGATCACGATCGATTACTACTATGACCCGAAAAATGAGGAAAACAAGCTGCACTACACGGATGAGCTGAAGAAAGCGATCGGCGAGGCGGATGCCGTGGTCGGCCTGACGAAGACTTCCAACATAAAAGCCCTGCAGGAGGAATCCGAGCTGTACCAGGGAATTGCTAATGCGATGAAGGACGCTCACGACGCGGGGGCCCGCTTCGTGCTCCTGTCCGACAACCTCCCCTATGATGCCGCCCGCTTTGAGGACGCCGACGCGATCCTGCTCGCCTATATGGGCGCGGGAATGAATACGGATCCGACCGAGAAATCGGAGCAGAGCGGAAACCTGGGCGCCATCAACGCCAACGTCATCGCGGCGGTCCATATGCTGTTTGGCGACGGCGTGCCGGTCGGCACCCTGCCGGTTGATATCCCGGAGATCGACGTACTCGAAGACGGAAGCGTCGCTTACTCCGACAGGATCCTCTATGAGCGCGGCTTCTGCCTGACGGAGCCGGAAACGGAGGAAGAGGCGAAAGAGGCGGCGTAAGTCCGGCCTCTCATGGAAACAGGCCTGTTTTTGTCGCTCAATTGACACGATCTGCTTTATTGACAGAGAGAAATCGAGATAGGAATACGATAATAATCACAAAGGCTCTGCAAGATAAAGATCCA